>JBKPNJ010000200.1:0-13337 GCA_046732575.1 Actinomycetota bacterium | reverse complement strand
ACGACTGTTGCCCGCTTCCTCGCGCTGCTGGAGCTGTTCGGAGCCGGTGTGGTCACCTTCGAGCAGGTGACAGCACTGGGTGAGCTGACCATCCGGTGGACAGGTTCGGCGGACGTCCAGATCGACGTGGGCGACGAGTTCGAGGGGGCCCGATGAGTGACCCAGTGAGCGAGCCGACGAGCCGGGGGCAGAGCCAGGCGGCGGAGCCGGCCCCCGCGTCGGCTGACCCGCCGGACGCTGCGCAGCCCGAGCAACCGCCGCCGTTGCGCCCGGCCCTGGAAGCCGTGTTGATGGTCGCCGACCAGCCGCTGGACGGCCTCACCCTCGCGCAGGCGGTCGGCCATCCGCCGGGCGACGTGGAGTCCGCCCTGTGCGCGTTGGCGGAGTCCTACACCGAGGAGTCCCGCGGCTTCGAGCTTCGGTACGTTGCCGGAGGATGGCGGTTCTACACCAGGGAAACGATGGCGGGGGTCGTCGAACGCTTCGTCAGGGACGGTCAGCAGTCACGGTTGACCCAGGCGGCGCTGGAGACGCTGGCCGTGGTCGCGTACCGGCAGCCGGTCAGCCGAGGTCGCGTCTCGGCCATCAGGGGCGTGAGTGTCGACGGGGTGATGCGCACCCTGGTCAGCCGCGGGCTGGTGGAGGAGGCGGGTCAGGACCCGGAGACCGGAGCGATGCTCTATCGCACCACCTCCTACTTCTTGGAGCGGATGGGGCTGACGGGGCTCGACGAGCTTCCCGATCTCGCACCGTTCCTGCCCGACAGCGCCGACATCGAGTCCGAGCTCGACTCGGTGGACGCGGTGGCAGACGCCGCCACGGAATGAGCGACCAACCGGCTGGCCGGAGACTGCAGAAGGTGCTCGCCGAGGCCGGCGTCGCGAGCCGACGGGCCTGCGAGCAGCTGATCGCGACAGGTCGCGTTGAGGTGGATGGCGAGATCGTCACCCAGCTGGGTGTCCGGGTCGACCCGGCGACGGCGGTGATCAGGGTCGACGGGGCCAGGCTCGCTCCGGCATCGGCGCACCGCTACCTCGTGCTCAACAAGCCGCGTGGTGTCGTGAGCACGATGGCGGATCCCGAGGGTCGACGAAGCCTCGGCGATCTCGTCGCCGACCGGTCCGAGCGGGTCTTCCACGTGGGCCGGCTGGACACGGACTCCGAAGGGCTGATCATCCTCACCAACGACGGCGACTTCGCGCACCGGATGACGCACCCATCGTTCGGCCTGGAGAAGACCTACGTTGCTCAGGTCTCGGGTGTTCCGGGGGCCGGGCTGCCGGACCGGCTGCGGTCAGGTGTCATGCTCGAGGACGGGCTGGTCGCGGTCGACGGGTTCCGGCTGATCAGCAGCCATGGCGGGCAGGCGATCGTCGAGGTGGTGCTGCACGAGGGCCGCAAGCACATCGTCCGCCGGCTGCTCGATCACGTCGGCCATCCCGTCCAGCGGTTGACGCGCACCGCCATCGGGCCGGTACGGATCGAGGGGCTGCGGACCGGCGCGGTGCGCGAGCTGTCCAGTGAGGAGCTGGGCGCGTTGCTGGACCTGCTCGGGCTGTGAAGCGGAGACGGGAAGGGAGCCGTGGTGGTCCACAGGGCAACGACGAGCCCCGGCCTGCGGGGACCGGTGCTCGTCGTGGGTGCAGGCTTGATGGGCACGTCGGTCGGGCTGGCGCTGCGCCGCCGGGACGTACCGGTGCTGCTCGATGACGCCGACCCGACCATCGCCCGGGTCGCCGTCTCGGTCGGGGCGGGGGAGACCACCGGGTCCGGGAGCGCCCCCCAGCTGGTTGTTGTCGCCGTCCCACCAGACCACCTCGGCGGCGCCGTTGTGGACGCGCTGCGCCGGTGGCCGGACGCGGTCGTGACGGACGTCGGGTCCGTCAAGGCCAAGCCGCTCGCGGAGGTGACCGCCTCCGGCGTACCGGCACAGCGGTATGTCGGGAGCCACCCGATGGCCGGCAGCGAGCGTTCCGGCCCGCTGGCAGCGACCGCCGACCTCTTCGAGGGACGGTCATGGGCCGTCACACCGCACGAGCACTCCGACCAGCGGGCCGTGGCTCTCGTGGAGAGACTGGTGGACATCTGCGGGGCCAGCCTGGTCCGGCTGTCCCCGGCCGAGCATGACCTGGCTGTGGCCCGCATCTCCCACCTGCCGCACCTGCTCGCCGCGCTCGCCGCTGCACAGCTGGTCGATGCCTCTCCGGATGAGATGGCGCTCACCGGGCAGGGGCTGCGTGATGTCACCCGGGTGGCGAGCGGCGACCCTGGACTGTGGCGGCAGATCCTGCGCGCGAACTCCGAGGCGGTGGCGGGTCTGCTGGCCGAGGTGCGCAAGGACCTCGACCGGCTCGTCGAGAGCCTGCGGGGCGCTGACGACGCAGGCGGGCTGGCCGATGTGCTTGCTCGGGGCGTCGCCGGCACCAGCGCGATCCCCGGCAAGCACGGCCAACCGAGCACGCGAACCACCACGCTGTTCCTGCTGATACCCGACGAACCGGGTGCGCTGGCGCGACTGTTCGCTTCGGCCGGTGAGGTCGAGGTGAACATCGAGGACCTCCGCATCGACCACGACCCGGCCCGACCGGTGGGGCTGCTCGAGCTCAGCGTTGCGGAGGAGGGCGCGGGCCGACTCGTCGCCGCGCTCGATGCACGGGGATGGACGGTTCACCGGTAACCTCGGCGGGGCAGCGTCCATCCGGCGCTGCCGCGTTCAGGAGAGGCGAGGGCGTGACCAGCACATCCGCGGCAATGAGTGGTCTGGTGATCGCCGTGGACGGCCCCTCGGGCTCGGGCAAGTCCAGTGCGGCGCGGGGAGTCGCCGCCAAGCTCGGGCTTCGCTACCTCGACACCGGCGCGATGTACCGGGCGGTGACCTGGTGGATGCTGGAGCATGGCGTCGACGTCAACGATGCCGACGCGGTGGCAGCCCGATCAGCAGAACCCCTCATCCGAAGTGGCACCGACCCGTTGGGTGCCACGATCCACGTTGGCGACGTCGACGTGTCGCGGCCGATCCGCGGGTCGGCCGTAACCAGCGCCGTGAGCGCCGTCAGCGCCGTTCCTGAGGTACGGAGCCGGCTGGTGAGGATGCAACGTGACATCATCGGCGCCGGCGGCATCGTCGTCGAGGGGCGGGACATCGGCTCGGTCGTCGTCCCGGATGCTCCGGTCAAGGTCTATCTCACCGCGTCTGCCCAGGCCCGGGCCGAACGTCGCACTGCGGAGGTCGCCGGCGCGACGGTCGAGGTGACCCGGCGAGACATGGAGCGACGCGATGCCTTCGACTCGACCCGTGCCGTCACGCCGCTGGCGGTGGCCGACGGCGCGGTCGTCCTGGACACGACCGCACTGGATCTCGACCAGGTGATCGAGGCGATCATCGGCCTGGCGATCGCTGCGGTCGGGGCACCCTCCTCGTGACGGCGTCCACCGTCGGTGACCAGGCCCACCGCGAGTGGCCGCGCACCGACGACACCCCGTACCCGTCGATGCAGCTGGTCGCGATCGGCCGGCGCCTGGGGCGCCTCGTCTTCCGGCGCTGGGATGCGCACGTGAGCGGGGCTGAGCTCGTGCCGCGGGACGGTCCGGTGCTGCTCGCGTCCAACCACACAGGCATCATGGACGGGCCGCTGCTGTTCACGTTCGCGCCGCGGGTCGTCCACGCGATGATGAAGCAGGAGATGTACGCCGGACGCAGGGAGTGGGCGATGCTGGCCCTGGGGACCATCCCGGTCCAGCGCGAGGTGTTCGATCCACGCGCGGTCAAGCTGTGCCTGCGCGTGCTGCGTGACGACGGTGTCGTCGCCATCTACCCCGAGGGCGGCCGTGGCGCCGGCGACATGCAGCACAACCGGCTGGGTCTGGCCTACCTGGCGACGGTGACCGGCGCCCCGATCGTTCCCGTCGCCAGTCTCGGGACCCGGCATGCCGGCCAGGCCATCGGAGCTCTCGTTCCCCGAGGCAGTCGGCTGGACCTGGTGTTCGGTGCCCCGTTCACCGTGCCGAAGCGGCCGTGGCCGCGGCGACGGTCGGAGATGGCCGTACTGGCGGAGTCCCTGCGGGTCCGTCTGGCCGAGCACGTCGCCCATGCACGTGCCAGCACCAACCAGGTCATGCCGGGACCGGCACCTGACGAGCTGCGTGACGCGGCGGACCGCGACGGTCCGGAGGTCGGTCCGCAGGCGACTGAGGGGGCCACGTAGTGAGCGACGTCGAGTCGTACGACCAGGACCTCGAGATGACCGACGACCGAGAACGAGCCGACGACGCCCTCGGACAGCCGGTGCTGGCCGTTGTCGGCCGGCCCAACGTCGGCAAGTCGACTTTGGTGAACCGGATCCTGGGTCGCCGTGAGGCGGTGGTCGAGGACGTACCCGGGGTGACCCGGGACCGGGTGCCGTACGACGCGGAATGGAGCGGTCGGCGGTTCACCGTGGTCGATACGGGGGGCTGGAATCCCGATGCCGAGGGGATGTACGAGCGCATCTCCGCGCAGGCGGAGGTCGCGGTGAGTGCCGCCGACGCGGTCCTCTTCGTCGTCGACGCAACCGTGGGGATCACCGACACCGACGAGGCGGTGGTCAAGATCCTGCGACGGTCCGGCAAGCCGGTGGTGCTGGCGGCCAACAAGGTCGACGACGTGCGCCGGGAGGCGGATGCGTTCGCGCTGTGGAATCTCGGGCTCGGCGAACCACATCCGGTGTCGGCGCTGCATGGGCGCGGCAGCGGGGATCTGCTCGACGCCGTCCTGGCGGCGCTGCCGGAGGCGCCTCCCGAGCGGCGTACCGTCCCGGCCGGCCCGCGTCGGGTCGCGATGGTCGGCAAGCCCAATGTCGGCAAGTCCTCACTGCTCAACAAGGTCGCCGGCCAGAACCGAGTCGTCGTCGATCCCGTGGCCGGCACCACTGTGGACCCGGTCGATGAGCTCATCGTGCTCGGCGGGCGGCCGTGGCGGTTCATCGACACGGCCGGGATCCGGCGCCGGGTCAGGGAGGCGTCCGGCCATGAGTACTACGCCAGCCTGCGCACCGCCGGTGCCATCGACCGCGCCGAAGTGGTGGTCGTCATCATCGACGCCAGCCAGCCACTCACCGAGCAGGACCAGCGGATCATCACCACAGTGCAGGAGGCCGGGCGGGCGCTGGTCCTGGCGTTCAATAAGTGGGATCTGGTCGACGAGGACCGGCGTTACTACCTCGAGCGCGAGATCGACCGCGATCTCGCCCGAGTCGCGTGGGCTCCCCGGGTCAACATCAGCGCACTGACCGGTCGACGTACCGAGCGGCTCGTGCCCGCCATCGACGCCGCACTCGAAGGGTGGGAGACGCGGATCCCGACGGCGGGCCTCAACACCTTCCTCGGCCGGCTTGTCGCCGAGCACCCGCATCCGATCCGCGGAGGCAAGCAGCCACGGATCCTGTTCGGCACCCAGGCGCAGGCTGCGCCGCCGACCTTCATCCTGTTCACGACCGCTCTGCTGGATCCCGGCTACGTTCGCTTCATCGAGCGGCGGTTGCGGGAGGAGTTCGGCTTCGTGGGGACGCCGATTCATGTGCAGGTGCGCCCGCGGGTGCGCGAGAAGACGAGGGCCCGACCCTGACCGGGTCGGCACGGGCGTCCACAGCCGGTCGTGCCCGCTCGCTGCGGTAAGGTTCAGTCCGCTTCACCACTGGCGTGGTGGGCATTCGGGCTGTGGCGCAGTTTGGTAGCGCACTTGACTGGGGGTCAAGGGGTCGCAGGTTCAAATCCTGTCAGCCCGACCAAAAACGGCCTCTGACCTGCGGAAACGCGGATCGGTTGGGGCTCGGGATTTGAAGTGCCCCGTCCGAAGTCGCAGCGTCAAGTGGTGGCGTGCATCTGGAGGACGTGCGCTGAGCTGCGTAAACGCAGCGTCGGCGAATGGAGTCATTGCCAACAAGGGGTGGATGTTCAAGCGGTCAGTTGTGCGTCCGGTTCAGCGCCGATCCGGTCAGACCTGCTGACCTGGCCAAACGCACTGGAACGGGGGCGTTGTGTAGTCGAACCGGTCTGGCCTTGTTCAACGCTCATTCGACGGAATCAGTGGTCCGTGAGCGTGTGGCCGGCGGGCAATCAATGGCGCGGTAGCCAGTTGGCGCAAGCTCTTCTTGAATGGGTTTAGGCCGGTACAGCCCCCACGCCGGTGGGCGCACTCAGCCAACCGATCCCACCTGTCTGCGCGGTGGAAGGACTCAGCTGGACCACCACCCACGAGACGACGACCGTTGAGGCGATCTGCTTGGTCAGGCGTCGCCGACCCTCCTCGCCGTGCTTGCGCGTCACCCTCGACCGAGGGTGATGGCCCCGACCGCAGTCGGCTGCCCTTCATGTCGGCTGCGCACCCGGCGCGGGATCGGGTCGGCCAAGGATGTTGTTGCGTGAGACGCTGGCGCGATGGTTGGCGACGCTGTCCCGCTTCGCGATTGATTGCAGCAGGGCACGAGCGATACTCGAGAGGTCGCCGACCGGTACGACGAGTGGGCGAAGGGCTACGACGACGACTTGGCCTCGTGGTCTATCAGGCTCCCGCGGTCGTGGCGGAGGCCGTCGTCTCCCGCGATCCTGAGACGGGTTCGGTGCTCGACGTCGGATGCGGCACCGGACGGTCGGCCGAGCCCTTCGTGCCCGAGGATTCACCGGACAGATCGTGCGGCTCGACATCTCGCAGGCGTCTCTTGAGATTGCTCGGCAGTGCGGAGAGTACGACTCGGTCGAGCACGCAGACCTCCAGCAGCCACTGCCCTTCGAGGATGACTGGGTCGACGCATTGGTCTGTGTGGGGGTGATGACCTACCTCCCGGAATCGTGATCGTGTCTCACGTTCGCGACGTTCGTCGCCCAACGATAGAGGTGCCCAGACAGCGCGGGAATTGACGCGCGTCTTCGTGGCCTCTCCGCCACACACTGACGGAGACGACCGCCGACCAGCGTCGTCACGGATGCCAGACAGTTGGTGGTTCGGTGGCGGAACCCCGGATGGCGTCGTGCATCGTTACGCGCCATGGTCCGGGAAGGCAGTGCCTGGTTGGGTGGTCGGCGCGGAGGATAGGTGAGGCACCGGTGACGTGACCTGTGCGCCGGTCCGTCGGCGGAGACCAGTCTGAGGTTCTTGGATGACGTGAGATCGTCCGTGCCGGCGTCGTCGTTGGCAGGTCAGCGGGGCATCGGCATTCGCAGCAAAGCGTGCATGAGCACCAAGACAGGGCGAAGGAGACTGTGGCGGAGCGTAGTTCAGGGGGCTGGGTGTCCGTCTGGCTGGACGGCGTACCAATTGCCACCGTTCAGGAAGACGTCGTGGCACTTCACCTCGTGCTTGCCCTCATGCGCGTAGAAGTACAGGGGGTGTCCGCCGTAGGTGACCTGGGTCATGCCGTCGGTGCGTTCGGTGGTGCCCAGCAGGGACTGCTTCACTGCATGGCCCGCCAGCGGGGCGCCATCGGTGAGAACGGGTGGCCAGGCGTCGGCGCAGGCCTTGTAGCAGCGCGGTTCGGTCGTCGTTTCGACGTCGAAGAGGTAGATGGCCTGTCCCGTCGTATCGAACAGGATCGTGCCGAAATCGCTCGCGGCCGCAATGACCTTCGTGCCTGGCTCGGTCGGCCGGTCGGACGGTGACCTTGACGGTTCGGTTGTCGGCTTGTCCGTGTTCTTGTCAGTCGGGCTCGACGAAGCCAGCGTGTTCTCGGTCGTGGGGGATACCGGTTCCTGTGCGCAGGCCGTCAGCAGGCCCAGAATCAGGACGGTTCCGGCGCATCGAGTCCTCACCATGCCAGTCTCCCCTCTGATGGTCGGGAGTTACGACCCATGATGGATCGTGACCCCACCGCGTGTTCGTCCGATGTCGCGGTGCAGGCAAAGGCTGCGGGATGCATCATCGGCGCAGTCGGGGAATCGGTGCGCTTCTTGGAGCCGCGAACACCACCCCGGTCTGCCAGCGACTACAGGCCGATCGCACGATCATCACCTTCGAGATCCTCTAAGACCCTCAGTGTTCTCGCGACGATCGCAACCTGCCCCCAGACGGGTGCGGGCTCCAGACGTGCGATGCTCGAGGACAACATGTCGCACAGCCCGTCTGGTGACGGTGAGTACCCGCACGTGAGGGCAGTGCGTGATCAGATCGACCCGTTCATCACACTCATTCCGCGGTTGCACTGCACCCAGTGCCGTCCAGAGGTGGAGACATCATGAGGAGGCCGTCAGCCTGTCACTGATATCCGACCCGTCCATCCTCACCCGCGTGGACAAGTCCATCACTCCTGGGCGACGTGCATAACGTGCCGTAATCGGACCGCCGGCTGATTCCCGTTCGACGAGGGAAACCCACCCGAGTAGTCCTCACCGCGGGGTGATGACAGCCGATCGTTCCCCATGGATTCTCGTAATAGGTCCCAGACGAGATTTCGGATCGTAGTCAACGGGCGTCTCAGTGAGCGCATTGGTTCGGCCATCAACGGCGTGACAATTCAGCAGCTCTCCGGCCAGACGGCGTTGACCGCGGAGTTCATTGACGGAACCCAGTTGTACGGCCTGCTCGACCGCCTTCGCGACCTAGGCATCGAGCTTGTCAGCGTGAACTCCGTCGAAGACAGCGAGGTCGGCTCATGAGCTTGAGTCCGGATGAGGAGCGGCTGATCGAGGCTCTGAAGGTCGGCGACGAGGCCGCCTTTACGGACCTCATCAATGCCTACAGCCCTGCCCTTTTACGCGTGGCCAGAAGCTATGTGGGAAGCAGGTGTGTGGCCGAGGAAGTAGTGCAAGAAGCCTGGCTCGGGGTACTTCAGGATCTCGAGCGATTCGAGGGCCGCTCTTCACTGAAGACGTGGATCTGCGGTACGAAAAGTTCGCGCGATCCACGCGCCGGGCTCGAGCTCGCCCTTCGAATCGATAGCCTTCGTTCCTCTTCGGACCCGCGTAGTTCAAGTGTCGCTTCACGTCAGCGAGCTACCGCAACCGTACCGGGTCGGCGTCGATGTGGATGCTTTCATCGATCACCAGGGGCCGCATGGCACCGCTCCTCTCATTCCCGCGCCTGTGAGGCGCCGCGGATGCGCGGGATGCACGACGGTGACGCCGCTTCCAGTTGGCCCATCAGCTCGATCTGATCGACGATCGTCTCTTGGTCGACGATGCGGCGTTGTCGACTTGAAGCGGCTTTGTCAGGAGGGTTTGGCATACGCGGCGATGCCGGTGTCCAGTACAACGCAGGGTTCGTCGCCGACGGTCCATGCGTCGTGGCCGGGGTCGAGGTTGACGACGTCACCGGCCGAGACGGTGATCACCTGGCCGTCGTCGGCGCGGATCGTCATCTGACCCGACAGACAGATCCCGGTGTGGTGAGTCTGGCAGGAGTCGGTGCCGGCGATGGGCTTCACATCGTCGGACCAGCGCCATCCCGGCTCGAACACGCCGCGGCCGAGAGTGAAATCACCCAGGGTGACCACATCGATGTAGCCGTGGTCCTTGAAAGCTCGTCGCTCATGCGGCGTGTCCATGTTGTGCGTGTCGGACATAGTGGGCCCTCCTGTCGATCATGAGCCGGTCCCGGCCTTCCGGGGGTGGGCGGTGTGTTGATCATCCGCCTCTTGGACGGCGGTGAAAAGGCCTTCTTCCTACTTGTGCGGGGGCTGTCGAGACTGGTAAGCCAGGCGCCGAGCGGTACCCATCCATTACCCAGCGAAGCCCCGCCGGGGCCAACCGGAGAGTGATTCCATCCGGGAAGCAGGTCGGCGGCGAACGTTGCCGTTCTACACGCGGTTGACGGAGCCAGGCGCCGACGGCTGCGGTGACCAGTCCCGGCGGCTAGATTGCGGGCCCAGACGTGCGCTGTCAGGTGTCCGCCACACGGGCGCCTTTGACGAGAGCGGCGGCCATGGGAACGACCGCCATGCCATCGCTGAGCGCCGAGTAACCCAGCACTGACTGCACGAAGATCGAGGTCAGGAAGACCGCGTCGACGAACGGACCGTCACACCCACCATCCCCGCTGTGCCGGAGACCAACGACCTCACCCGGGATCGTGACTTGGGGCGAACACCTCATGTCCTCACTCGCGAACCGTACGACGCTGGGCGTCATGAGCACATCTCGCCTCCAGATTGCCCGCGCTGCAGTGCTCGCCCAGCTCGTCTTCGTGGGCGGCTGGCTCGTCATCGGCGCCGTCGAAGACCATGGCTATCAGCCGCTGCGCCACGACATCAGCGATCTGGCTGCGCTGACGGCCCAACACCCCACCGCGGACCGGATCACCCTCGCCCTCGCGGGTTCGCTGACCATCGCGTTCGCCTTCGTGTTGCGCCGCCACCTGGGCAACGCGGCAATCGTTATCGCGCTTTCGCTGCCCGGCCTCGACAACCTGACCGACGCATTCTTCCGGCTCGACTGCCGTGCCGCCGACGTCGGCTGCAGCACCACGGACGCGATCGCGTCGTGGCATGGCAGGACGCACGTGGGCATTTTCGCGGTCAGTGCGCTCGCCACGGTCGCCGCACCCTTCGTCCTCGCTCGCGCGATGCGCCGGCGAGAGGCCTGGGTCAGACTTGCCGGGCCGACGACGGTGTTCGGGTTCGTGACGATCGGGTTGCTTGTCGCGACGGGAGCCACCTCGGGTACGGGGGTCGGCGGTCTCACTCAGCGAATCGCCGCCACGTTCGTCACCGCGGGGGTCGCGGTCCTGGCCTGGCACGTGGCGCGGTCGGAGGGGCGGTCCTGGAGCAGGGTCGCCCTCATGGCTGGGCGGTGAAGCTGCCCACTAACCCGTGCTGGGTGGCGTAGAGCGTCGCGGAGGCGCGGCTGCCGACGCCGAGCTTCGCATAGATGTGTTCGACGTGGTTCGAGACGGTCTTGGGAGAGACGCCGAGTCGCCTCGCGATCTCCTTGTTGGCCAACCCCCGCGCGACGAGCGCCAGGACCTCCACCTCCCGAACGGTCAGCCCGGCCGGCCCCTCGCGTCTGGCTGGTGCTCGATGGCCGGAGGCACGCAGAACGACGTTGACCGCGTCTCCATCAAGACGCCCTGCCTGCACCTCCCCTCGGATGACCTTCGCAGCCTGGTCGGCATCGAGCGGGGGCCGGTACGGTCGAGGCTCCGTCATCGCGTGGTACACGTCGGCCGCGGCCAGGATCCGGTCCTGCGGCGTCAGCGATGCTGCGGTTAGGCCCCGCGGGTAGCCCGAACCGTCGAGGCGTTCGTGGTGCCGGGCGGCGATCTCCCGGCTGGCGGCCAGTGCAGGAATGCGCATCAGCATCTTGTCAGTGAGGTACGGATGCAGATGCCCGCGCTCCCGCTCGACATCGCTAAGAGGTCCCGGCTTCTCCCAGATCGAGCTCGACACTCCGAGCCTTCCGAGGTCGTGGAGGAAGCCGGCACGGCGGACCGTCGTGCTCTCGGCCGTGGAGAGCCCGGAGAGCCTGGCGGCCTCGGCGCCGAGGTTGGCGACGCCACGCGAATGTCCGGCGAGGAACGGGGACTTGAGGTCCACGAGGTCCGCCATCGCTTCTAGTACCTCGTCCAGCTCGGCGCCGCTCACCAGGCGTTCCAGATGCGGCTCGGCCGCGAGCACGGCGTCCCACGTGGCATCGACGTCGAGGCCATCGAGGATGTCCGCAGTGTGGTCGACCCACAGGTTGACGAGCGCCGGGTCGAAGACCCTGCCGGCATGCTTGAGCGCCGCGGTCTTGGCGGTCTCCGGGCCGCGGTTGCGGCTGATGACCTCCATCGTGGTGCACAGGGAGATGAGCCGCGCGGGCAGCGGAATCTCCTCGCCGGCGACCCGCCGCGGCCCCTTGCCGTCCCACTGCTCGTAGGCGTTCCGCAAGGACACGACGACGTCGTCATCGAGCTTGATGCGCTCGGCGAACTCGGAGCTCAGCTGGGTGTGCGTGAGCAACCAGGTCAGGACGTCTCTCTGAAAGAACATCGGCAACGTCGCCATGCGACCGACGCGCTGTCTGGCCGTGCCGTGCGAGGTGAGGTGACGCAGCAGCGAGGTCGCCATCTGCGGAACACTCATCGTCAGCGTGTCGAAGCCGTCGCCCTTGAACGAGATGTCGTCGCCATACCACCGCGCTTGCTCGGAAGCATCGGCGTGGCAGTAGCTGCTGACCAGCATGCCCAGGTAATACGTCGCTTCGCGGTCCCCTTGGCCGGCGCCGGCAAGGTCGGCCAACCGAAGGGCCATCACCGTGTGGCGCAGGCAGTGCTCCATCGGTTGGCCCAGCCCCAGGTCCGCCGCGTACGACAGCGTCGCGATGAGCTCGGCAATGCGAACCTCGCCTAGATCCGCCATGGGTCAAGAGTCTGGTCTCTTGGACTGTCTCTGACTACCGGCCGAGGCGGGCGATGATTTCCGCTTCGCGACCCCGGAACGGACCCCGATTTTCGCGTTCCTTTCACGCCGCCCGGCCGCCGCGGTCAAAACCAGCGAGTCGACTGCAATGCCAGCCTGCGGCGGCCACCAGAAGATCTTGCATGCGCTCCCCGGACCCATCGAGGTCCCTCACCCGCCCATGGATAGGGCGAACGCCTCATGACTCCGGCGACCCGCGCTACGAGGATGGAGGGAACCCGAACCGAAGGAGAACGCGATGCCAAAGGTTTCCAAGCAAGAAGCCCAGCACGCCGATTACGGTCCAGTTGAGTCCTGGCACGAGGAGGTCGACGGACACGCGATCGAGTTCGTGACCTTCAAGCAGGACATCGACTCGACGCCGCTGCTCAAGGGGCTGCCCCACGATCAGTGCCATTGCCCCCACTGGGGGTACGTGCTGAGCGGGAGTGTGACCTTTACCGTGGACGGCCAGGAGGAGGCATTCGCACCCGGTGACGCCTTCTACGTCCCGCCGGGACACCTCCAGCGCGCCCAGGCAGGGACCGAATATCTCCAATTCAGCCCCGCAAAGGAGATGGCCGAGGTCGAGCAACAGATCATGAAGAACATGCAGGCGGACCAGACCTGACGCGCGCGACGGACCAGATGCGTTGGGATCCGTCCACCTTCTCGTTGAGTCGAGGTGTGTAGGGCTCGGCTCCCCAGCCAACGGCGGCGACAAGCACCGGCCCACACTCAACCGGGCCGATAAACTTCCTCAATGTAGAGGATGGGAGCCGGTCGACGCGCGCCTGAGGTCGCCGACCGGTACGACGAGTGGGCGAAGGGATACGACGACGACTTGGCCTCGTGGTCTATCAGGCGCCGGCAGTGGTGGCGGCGGCCGTCGTCTCCCGCCATCCTGGGACGGGTTCGGTGCTGGACGTCGGATGCGGCACCGGACTGGTCGGCCGAGCCCTTCGTGCCCGAGGATTCACCGGACGGATCGTG
>JBKPNJ010000199.1:0-7737 GCA_046732575.1 Actinomycetota bacterium | reverse complement strand
ACACGGTCTTGCCGGCCAGCTCCCCGTACCTCCTGCGGCCGTCCGCCGACGCGATCCACGGGGGTGTCTCACGCAGAATCCGGCCATCGCGACCGATGACGGTCCGGGTCGGCAGCCGCAGCTCGCGCCACCAGGTCACGTCGGTGAGGTCACCGAAGGTGCAGATCATCGCCAGGCCAGAGCCCTTCTCCGGCTCAGCCAACCGGTGCGAAAGGACCGGGAGCTCGACGTCGAAGAGCGGGGATCGCACGGTCGACCCGACCAGCGACTGGTAGCGCACGTCGTCGGGATGGGCCACCAATGCGACGCAGGCGGGGATGAGCTCCGGCCGGGTCGTCTCGACCCAGACCGGCTCGCTGCCGGCGCCGCTGAACGCGATCCGGTGGAACGCTCCCGCCACCTCGCGATCCTCCAGCTCGGCCTGGGCGATCGCGGTCTGGTCGGTGACGTCCCACAGTGTCGGTGCCTCGGCCAGGTAGGCCTCGTCGCGCGCGAGGTTGCGCAGGAATCCGCGCTGCGCAACCGCTCGGCTGGTGTCGCTGATCGTGGTATAGGTCATCGACCAGTCGACCGACAGCCCGACCTTGCGCCACAGGGTCTCGAATGCCTTCTCGTCCTCCCAGCTGAGCTGCTCGCAGAGCTCGATGAAGTTGCCCCTGCTGATCGGCAGCTGTCGCTTGGGGTCGGGGTTGGCGGGCGGCTCGAACTCTTCCTTGTACGGCAGCGTCGGGTCGCACCGCACGCCGTAGAAGTTCTGCACCCGGCGTTCGGTCGGCAGCCCGTTGTCGTCCCAGCCCATCGGGTAGAACACCTCGCGCCCCCGCATCCGCTGAAAGCGGGCGATGGTGTCGGTGTGGGTGTACGAGAAGACATGGCCGACGTGCAGCGAACCGGAGACGGTCGGCGGAGGCGTGTCGATCGAGAAGACCTCCGACCGGGACTTGCCGCGGTCGAACCGGTAGGTGCCGCGCTGCTCCCAGATCGCATCCCACTTGGACTCCAGCCCCTCCAGACCGGCCTGGTCCGGGACGCGGCTGGACCGGATCGCCCGGGCATCGCTGGAATCGGTCATGCGGGCAATCCTAGGGTGATCCGGCTGCCTGCCTCGACCGGATATTCGGTCCGTCGGCTTCGCGAGACCGGGGGACAGGGGGACCGTGACGTGCGACAACGCCGGTGCGCTGCCATAGCACTGGCTCACCGCTCGCCCCCTAGACTTCGACCGATGTCAGACATCCCGAGCTATCAGCAGGTCGAGGCGGAGCTACTGGCCCGCTGGCCAGAGACCAAGCTGGACCCGACGCTGGAACGTATCAGGATGCTGTGCGACCTGATGGGTGACCCGCAGCGGAGCTATCCGGTCGTGCACCTCACGGGCACCAACGGCAAGACCTCGACCGCCCGGATGATCGACAACCTGATCCGCGGCCTCGGGCTGCGTACCGGCCGTTTCACGTCACCGCACGTGGAGTCGATGACGGAGCGGATCTGCGTCGACGGCTTGCAGATGACCGAGGAGCGGTTCGCCGAGGTGTACGCCGAGGTCGAGCCGTACGCTCACATCGTCGACCGAACTGCCGACAACCCGCTGTCCTTCTTCGAGTTCATCACCGGCATGGCGTTCGCGGAGTTCGCCGACTCGCCGGTCGACGCGGTGGTGCTGGAGGTCGGCATGGGCGGGTCATGGGACTCCACGAACGTCGCCGACGCCTCGGTCGCGGTGATCACGCCGATCGCGGTCGACCACGTCACCTATCTCGGCGACACACCTGCCGACATCGCCGTGGAGAAGTCGGGGATCATCAAGCCCGGTTCGTTCGCGATCGTCGCGGAGCAGGTCGACGACGCTGCCGAGGTCGTCCTGCGCCGGGCCGTCGAGGTCGGCGCCACCGTCGCGCAGGAGGGATCGCAGTTCGGCGTGATCGAGCGGCAGCAGGCCGTCGGCGGGCAGCTGGTGCGGCTGCGTGGGCTGTTCGGTGAGTACGCGGAGATCTTCCTGCCCCTGTACGGCGTGCACCAGGCGCAGAACGCAGTCTGCGCGCTCGCTGCCGTCGAGGCATTCGCCGGGGGAGGCGACATGATCGACATCGACCTAGTCCGGAACGGGTTCGGTCAGGTCACCTCCCCGGCGCGGCTGGAGATCGTGCGCCGCAGCCCGACGATCGTGCTGGACGCCGCGCACAATCCACACGGCGCCCAGGCGACTGTCGAAGCGGTCCAGGAGGCATTCACGTTCTCCCCGCTCATCGGCGTGGTCGCAGTGATGCGCGACAAGGACGTGGGAGGTCTGCTGAACGCATTCGAGCCGGTCATGGCGGTGATCGTATGCACCCAGAACTCGACTCCGCGCTCGATGCCGGCGGCCGAGCTGGGGGAGATCGCCGGCGACATCTTCGGCACAGACCGTGTAGAGGTGGTGGAGCGCCTGGACGACGCGATCGACCGCGCGGCCGAGCTGGCCGACGACGGAGGCTCGTACGGGGAGGCACTCGGCAGCGGGGGTGTGCTCGTGACCGGTTCGGTGATCACGGCCGGGGAGGCGCGGCTGCTGGTGAGAGGTCCCTGACCGGTGCGGGTGATGTGCTCGTCGGTGCTCGCGCTGCAGGCCGTGGTGCTCGCCCTGACCGCTCCGGTGATGATCACGCTCACCGATGTGCCGACCGGCGTCGCGCTGGCGATCTGCCTGGGCCTGGCGTTGGCGGCTTTGGTGGTCACCGCGTCGCTCGGGCACCGCTGGGCGGTGTGGGCGGGCCACCTGCTGCAGGTGGCCACGATCGGGCTGGGCTTCGTGGTGTCCCCCATGTTCCTGCTCGGCAGCGTGTTCGCCACGCTGTGGGTGACAGCAGTCGTGCTCGGAACGCGCATCGACAATGAGAAGGCGGCCCGTTCCGCCGCTGGGTAGGCTCCCGGCCATGACTGAGCGGACGTTGGTCCTGTGCAAGCCCGACACGGTCAGGCGCGGTCTGGTGGGCGAGGTGCTGAGGCGGTACGAGGCCAAGGGACTCGTGATCGTGGCGATGGACTTGCGGACGATCACCGTCGAGGTTGCCGACCGGCACTACGCCGAACACCTCGACCGCGAGTTCTACCCGCCGTTGAGAGCATTCGTCACCAGCGGTCCGTCGGTTGCCATCGTGCTCGAGGGTGACCAGGCGGTCGACATCGTGCGCCTGATCAACGGAGCCACAGACGCCCGGGTGGCGGCGCCGGGGACGATCAGGGGCGATCTGGGAATGTCCAATCGGGAGAACCTCGTGCACGGCTCTGACTCTCCGGAGTCCGCCAGCCGCGAGATCGCGATCTTCTTCCCCCAGTTGGCCTGACTGACCCTGCCGTCATCCGTCGGGAGGGTCGGGACCCTCCCGATGGATGACCCGACAGGTGTGTCGGACGCGGGGCGTCGCCCGGATTCGACCTAGCCTGTTCCAAGGTGCGAACAGGGGACGACGTCCAATGGCGAACAGCTTCATCGGCCGGGATATGGCCGTCGATCTCGGCACCGCGAACACGCTGGTCTACGTGCGCGGCCGGGGAGTGCTGGTCAACGAGCCTTCCGTCGTGGCGCTCAACGCGCAGACCCGGGACATCCTCGCGGTCGGGACCGAGGCGAAGCAGATGATCGGTCGGACGCCCGACAACATCATCGCGATCCGGCCGCTCAAGGACGGCGTCATCGCCGACTTCGAGACAACCGAGCAGATGCTTCGGTACTTCATCCAGCGGGTGCACAAGCGTCGCTACTTCGCCAAGCCGCGTCTGGTGATCTGCGTCCCGAGCGGAATCACCGCCGTCGAGCACCGGGCGGTCAAGGAGGCGGGCTACCAGGCCGGGGCCCGGCGCGTCTACATCATCGAGGAGCCGATGGCCGCAGCGATCGGCTCCGGACTGCCCGTCCACGAGGCAACCGGCAACATGGTCGTCGACATCGGTGGCGGCACCACCGAGGTCGCCGTGATCAGCCTCGGCGGCATCGTCACCAGCCAGTCGATCCGAGTCGCCGGTGACGACATGGACCAGTCGATCATCACCTGGATGAAGAAGGAGTACTCCCTCATGCTCGGGGAGCGCACCGCCGAGGAGATCAAGGTCACGCTGGGTTCGGCGTTCCCGCTGCCCGATGAGCCCGCCGCGGAGATCCGCGGCCGTGATCTGGTGTCCGGCCTGCCCAAGACGGTCCTCGTCTCGTCGGCCGAGGTACGCCAGGCCCTCGAGGAGCCGCTCGGCTCGATCCTCGACGCCGTCCGTACCACGTTGGACAAGACGCCCCCCGAGCTGGCCGGCGACATCATGGACCGGGGTGTCGTGCTGACCGGCGGTGGCGCGCTGCTGCGCGGCTTGGACGAACGGCTGCGGCACGAGACCGGCATGCCCATCCATGTCGCCGAGGACCCGCTGGACTCAGTCGCCTTCGGTGCCGGCAAGTGCGTGGAGGAGTTCGAGGCCCTCCAGCAGGTGCTGGTCTCCGAACGGCGCCGGTAGCAGATGCGGCCGTGGCGATGAACAGCCGCGACGACCACCGGGCCCGCATCGTGCTCGGCCTGCTCCTGCTCGCCTCGTTCACGGTGATCACCCTCGATGCGCGCGGCGGCCCGGCGTCGCCGGTGGACCCGCTGCGCACGGCCGCTGCGAACGTCTTCGGTCCGGCCGAGACGGCGCTCGCAGACGTGCTCCGCCCGGTCAAGCAGATACCCGGGCACTTCCGCGCCGTCGACGACCTGCGTCAGCAGAACGAGCAGCTCCAGGCGGCCAACGACGAGCTGCGCGCCGAGCTGCACACCAGCGGGCTCGAGCAGAACCGGAGCGAGGAGCTCGACGGTCTGCTCCGTGTGGGGGCGCAGCGCGGGTATGACATCGTCGCGGCCCAGGTGGTCGCGCTCGGACCAGCCCAGTCGTTCGCCCGGACGGTCACGATCGACGCGGGCACGCGAGACGGCGTCCAGCCGGACATGACCGTCGTCAGCGACGACGGGCTCGTCGGGCGCGTACTGCGCGCCGACGCTTTCACGTCCACGGTACTGCTCATCGTGGATGCCCGCTCCGTCGTCGGTGGACGGCTGGGTTCCAGCATGGAGCTCGGCTTCGTCGCGGGGCAGGGCGACCTCAGTGCCTCCGGCACGCTGCGGATGAGTCTCGTCGACAAGGACGTGAGCGCCTCGCCGGGCGACACGGTCGTGACCTGGGGCTCGCAGACCCACATGCCCTACGTCGCCGGAGTGCCGGTGGGTCGGGTCATCAGGGTGCAGAGCAGACCCTTGGAGCTGTCGGTGACAGCGACCATCGCGCCGTTCGTCGACTTCTCCTCTCTCGACCTGGTCGGGGTGGTCGTCGGGTCGGGCGACTCTGACCGGGGCGTGGCGCTGGCCGGGCAGACAGGGCCCTGGATGCCGAACCCCTCGCAGCGCTGGGCGCCCGTCGGCTATCCCCCTTGGCGGCTGTCGCGCGACGTACCCGACGCGGGACAGAGCCGATGACCGCGCGGCGGCTGCTGGTCGTCACCGCGCTGGTCACGCTGGGGATCACGGTGCAGGTCGGCTTGTTCTCATCGCTGTCCCTGGACGGCGTCGTGCCCGATGTGGCGCTGCTCGTGGTTATCGGGGCCGCGCTCGTACGCGGACCCGAGTACGCCGCGCTGCTGGGCTTCGCAGCCGGCCTCACGCTCGACCTTGCTCCGCCCGCCGACCACACGGCCGGCCGGTCGGCGCTGGCGTTCGTGGTGGTGGGCTACCTGGTGGGCCTGGTGCGGCAGGACGCACGGTCGTCGTCGGTGCTCGCCCTGGTGGCTGTCGCGTGCGGCGCGTTCGTCGCCACGTCGCTGTTCGCCCTCAGCGGTCTCGTGCTCGGTGACCAGGGGGTGTCCGTGGACGGGGTGGTGCACGTCATACCCCTCGCGGTGCTCTATGACATCCTGCTGACCCCGCTGGTCCTCCCGCTGGTCGTCGGCATCCTCGACCGGCTCGAGCCGTCGGCGGCGTGGCAGTGACCGATCGGTCGCGACTCCGCATCGTCGTCGTCAACGTGCTGATGGTGTCGCTGTTCGCGACACTGTTCGCGCGGCTGTGGTATGTCCAGATCGCCAGCGGCGAACGCTACCAGGCCGCGGCGGAGGACAACTCGATCCGCGACATCATCCAGTCGCCCGCGCGCGGGTTGATCGTCGACGACATGGGCCGTCTGCTGGTGGCGAACCGGACCTCGTGGGTGGTGACCGTTGACCGGTCAGTGCTGGCCAGGCTCGGTCGCCGCGAGGCGTCGCGGGTGCTGCATCGCGTCGCTCGCATCACTCATCAGCCATTCGCACACGTAGTGGCACGGACCAAGCTCTGCGGCGAGCCCGGAGCGCCGGCGCCCCCAGACTGCTGGAACGGGTCCCCGTACCAGCCGGTGCCGGTCGCCGAGGACGTGCCGCAGCGCGTGGCCCTGGCGATTCAGGAGCAGGTGGAGGACTATCCGGGTGTGCTCGCCGACGCCCGGAAGGTGCGGGCGTACCCCGCGCCGTTCGGCGTCAATGCCGCGCACCTGCTCGGCTATCTCTCGCCGATCACGGCCGGCGAGCTCACCGAGGCAGAGCAGACGGGCGACAGCTCAGTCAGCCCCGTCTCGCTGGTGGGGCGCGCAGGCCTGGAGAGCGAGTACGACCGGTACCTGCGGGGGACCCCCGGCGACAGACGCGTCACAGTGGACTCGATCGGCCGGGTCACCGGACCCCTGGACTTCAGGCCGCCCCACCCCGGCGACACACTCGTGACCAGCATCGATGCGAAGGTTCAGGCGACCGTCGAACGGGAGCTGCGCGAGACGATAAGGACCGCCCGGCGGACGGTCGATCCGGTGACGGGGCGCACCTACGCAGCCGACTCCGGTGCGGTCGTCGTGATGGATCCCGCCAACGGCCGGCTGGTGGCGTTGGCCAGCTATCCCACGTACAACCCCTCGGTCTGGGTGGGAGGCATCAGCCAGGATCACCTGAGCAAGCTCTACTCCGAGCGTGCAGGCACACCGCTGCTGTCGCGTGCGGTGCAGGGCGAGTTCGCGCCGGGCTCAACCTTCAAACCTTTTACCACCGCGGGCGCATTGACCAGCGGCTACCGCACGACCGACACGCTGGACTGCTCGAGCTCGCTCACCGTCGGGGATCGGGTGTTCAAGAACTACGAGTCGGCGGCATACGGCCCCCTCACGTTCGCCCAGGCCCTGCAGCTGTCCTGCGACACGTTCTTCTACCGCATCGGCTACGGCGAGTGGCTCGCCGAGGGGGGCGACTCCGGGGCCGTCGACACCCCCGACCCGCTGGTGGAGAACGCGAAGAACTTCGGCTTCGGCCGTGAGACCGGCGTCGACCTGCCGGGTGAGGCGGCCGGACGCATCGCGGACCGCCGCTGGAAGCGTGCCTACTGGCTGGCCAACAAGGACTACTACTGCCGGATCGGCAGACACGCAGGGTCGGACTACCTGCACGTGTTCGCCCGGGAGTTCTGCGTGGACGGCTGGCGGTACCGGGCCGGGGACGCTGTCAACTTCGCCATCGGCCAGGGAGACACGGTCCTGACACCGCTTCAGCTCGCCGTCGCGTACTCGGCACTCGCCAACGGTGGCACGCTGTGGAAACCGCGGGTCGGGAAGGCCATCGTCGCCGCGGACGGTCACGTCGTCAGGCGCATCGAACCGGCGAGAGCAGGTCACGTGCCTGTTCCCCGGCGTTATCTCAGCTACATCGACGACGCGCTCAAGGGCACCGCC
>JBKPNJ010000198.1:0-4342 GCA_046732575.1 Actinomycetota bacterium | reverse complement strand
CACCAGATGAGATGAGGCCACCACGTGACCACAGCGATAGCACCTGGTCCTGCCTTGACGGCCGTCGACAGATGTGATCGATGCGCCGCCCAGGCATACGTCCGGGTGAAGCTGCCTGCCGGCGGCGAACTGCTCTTCTGCGCCCACCACGGACGCAAGCACGCCGACCGCCTGCGCGAGATCGCGGCGTCGATACATGACGAGACCGGGCGGCTTGTCGAGGTGGCCGGTACGGCGACGGAGAACGAGCGTTGATCCACCGGCTGCCGTCACAACGGCGGCCGCTCCAGACAAGCCCCGGGAAGCCTCCCGGGGCTTTGCTCTTGCCCGCAGCCTCCGTCGCTGAGTCATGCGGATGGTGCGGATGAGCTCGGGCGAAGTGCTGACCGGCGTGGTGATTATTGCCGGGCTCATCGGGGTCGTGGTGCCGGTGCTCCCCGGAGTCCTGCTGGTGTGGGCCGCCGTGCTGGTGTGGGCGCTCGAGTCAGCAGAGATGTACGCCTGGGTCACGCTGGTCCTCGCCACCCTGCTGATCGCCGCCAGCCAGCTGGTGAAGTGGACACTGCCCGACCGTTACCTGCGCTCCGCCGGGGTCCCCCGTCGGACCACGGTCGCAGGCGGGTTGTTCGCAGTCGTCGGGTTCTTCGTGGTGCCGGTGGTCGGACTCGTGCTCGGCTTCGTGCTGGGCATCTACCTGGCGGAGCGGCTCCGACTCGGCGCGGGCACGGGGGCTTGGTCCTCCACCGCGATGGCACTCCGCGCCGTCGGCCTGTCCATGCTCGTCGAGCTTGCCGGCGCGTCGCTGGCGGCTGGAGTCTGGGCGCTGGCGATAGCGACCAACTGACGCGACGATTTTCTCGAGTGGACGCGGTTCGGGCGTTATGCACCTTCTGCCGCGTCTGCGCGGATGGTAGCCGCTGGTGAGTTGCGTGGTTCGGCGACAGGGGCAGTGGCGGGGCGGGACCTTCGACCACGTGAAACAACCGCGCACGCGCGGGGTTCGCCTAGCTCACCGGTTGAGCGGGGCGTGGGCGTACCAAGCGGGGAGACTCAGCGCGGCGGGGAGGACCTGCCGCTCACGAGCCGACTGACCGCCCCGACGACGACCAGCAGCAACACCACAAGGACCAGCAGCTTGACGACGTGGATCACGGCTGAGACGACCACCAGCGCGATCAGCAGTCCGATCAGCACCCACACCGTCATGCAAGCAGGTTACCCCCGAAGCAACCAGCGATGCGTCGCTTCCGAGTCGACTGTCAGCGGCGGCGCGGCAGGAACGCCAGGCGGGAGCGCGGGATGTGGTTACCCTGCTCGTTGCCCCAGAACGAGCAGTCGTACCCGACCCAGAGACCAGCCCGCCAGGTCAGCTCCCGCGAGCCGACCGCTCGGCACTTGTCGGATCGCCAGGGGCGTAGCCGCAGGTCCGACGCGCGCAGGGCCTCGAGCCCGAAGCGCGGTTTGAACGTGGTCGAGCCGGGTCTGCTCTGCACACACTTCTGGTGCCCGGCCGCGAAGATCGTTCGGTCGTCCGGAGCCCACTCCACCGACTGCAGGGTGTCCGTGCAGGTCCTCGAGACCGCGTTCGGCCTGATGTCCCGGCCTCTTGCTCTGCCGTTCACCGTCGTGACCGAGTCGCAGACGCCGACCTTCTTGCCTCCACCCGAGGCGAACGCGATCCTGGTTCCGTCGTGGCTCCATTCAGCGTCATTGATGTATGAAGGTTGACGCCTGGCGCACTGCAGGTGCAGCGCTGGCATGTCCCAGTTGACCAGCCGCGCCCCGGTCGGGGAGAACCGCAGCATCACCGCCTGAGAGCGTGGCTGGTCTGCCACTCTGGCGAACTCGCCGACCGCGATGTAGCGGCGACCGTGCGGTTCCATGTCCGCCCGATAGATGCGGGTGCGACCGGAGTTGTTGCAGCACTGACCGCTGAAACTGGGCAGATGGTACCCCCTGACGACCGAGCCGGTTGTCGCGTTGATCACCCGCAGCGAACCAGGGAACCGCCCGGCGGCCACCACGAGCCGGGTTCCCGCGATGTGTTCCAGGCTGGACACAGTGCCCTTGAGCGGGACAGACCAGCGCGGCTTGCGTGACGGAGGAGCGTACTTGGCGACACCATGCGCGGACCCGACCAGGACCCCGCCCCGCACGCGGAGCAGCGACCAGACGTTGTTGCCGCCCACGGACCAGACCCTGTGGTTGTTCACGATCTTGACCACGCCGACACCCAGGTCCGTTCCTCCCACGAAGACGCCTCCGGGGCTGGGCTCGATGGCCTCCACCGATCCGGTGCTGAACTGCGGCGTCGCACGGGCTGGAGTCGTGACGGGGAGTATGGCGGACGCGACGAGCGCCACGATCATCTGGGCGATAACGAACAACGTGGTCTCCTGCTCAGCATGCCCACGAGCTCACCCCGTAGGAACAAGTCGGTCGCGCCGGACCCGGCGACGCGGGAAGACTATCCAACGGTGGCTCGCTCACCGGTGAGCCGCACCGTGTCACCCGCTCGACGTCATTCGGCCGGCACGGCAGGGCTGCGGCAGATGACGACGCCGCCGAGCCACGCGTAGCCGTATGTTGACTGACAGTAGCCGCACCACCCGGTGCAGGTCCAGTCCCAACGAATGTCGTGCCCTTGCCCAGCAGCGTCGATCCCCCGGCTGGTCACCCTCAGTCGAGGTAGTCCCGCAGAACCTGCGACCGGGAGGGGTGACGGAGCTTCGACATGGTCTTGGACTCGATCTGCCGGATCCGCTCGCGGGTCACGCCGTAGACCTTTCCGATCTCGTCGAGGGTCTTGGGCTGCCCGTCGGTAAGCCCGAACCGCATCGAGACAACTCCGGCCTCGCGCTCCGACAGCGTGTCAAGCACCGCGTGCAGCTGTTCCTGCAGCAGCGTGAAGGAGACCGCGTCGGCGGGGACGATCGCCTCGGAGTCCTCGATCAGGTCGCCGAACTCGGAGTCGCCGTCCTCTCCCAAAGGGGTGTGCAGGGAGATCGGCTCGCGGCCGTACTTCTGCACCTCGACGACCTTCTCCGGGGTCATGTCGAGCTCCTTGGCCAGCTCCTCCGGAGTGGGCTCACGACCGAGGTCCTGCAGCATCTGGCGCTGGACGCGGGCAAGCTTGTTGATGACCTCGACCATGTGCACCGGAATCCGGATCGTGCGGGCCTGGTCGGCCATCGCCCGGGTGATCGCCTGACGGATCCACCAGGTCGCGTACGTGGAGAACTTGTAGCCCTTGGTGTAGTCGAACTTCTCCACCGCCCGGATCAGGCCAAGGTTCCCCTCCTGGATCAGGTCCAGGAACAGCATCCCGCGACCGGTGTAGCGCTTCGCCAGCGACACCACCAGCCGAAGGTTGGCCTCGAGCAGGTGGTTCTTGGCCCGCCGGCCGTCATCGGCGATCCACTGCAGCTCGTCGAGAGCCTTCGCACTGAGCTTTCCGGTCCCGGCCAGCTTCTCGTCGGCGAACAGCCCCGCCTCGATCCGCTTGGCCAGCTCCACCTCCATCTCGGCGTTGAGCAGCGGGACCTTGCCGATCTGCTTCAGATAGTCCTTGACCGGGTCGGCGGTCGCGCCGGCGACCATCACCTGCTGCTCGGGCTCATCGGTCTCGTCGGCGGCGGAGAGGACGAAACCCTCCTTCTCGTCCTCCTTCAACGTCGGGTCGTTGACCAGATCCTTCTCGAACAGCTCGTCAGGGATGTCCTCGAGCGGGATCTTGGGGTCGAGAGCGGTTCCCACGGTGATGTCGAGAGGGGCCGCGTCGGCGGCTGCCGGCGCCGCAACCTTCGGCGCTCGCTTCGACGCGGAGCCTGGGGCGGTCCCCGCGGCATCGGCCGCGGCACTCGGCGTCTTTGAACCGACCGGTTTCGTCGAGGCCTTCCGGGGCGGTTTCACAGCGGACCCGCCGGCATCCTTTGCGGGGGCCTTCTTGGCCGCCGATCTGCGCGCCGTTGGCGCCTTTGCGCCGTTGGACGCCGATGTGCTCTTGGCCGCGCTCGACGAGGCTGTTCCGGCCTGCTTGTCCGACTTGGCGGTCGCGGGAGCCGACACGGTGGCACGGGTCCTTGCTGCGGCACCTACCACTGGCAGCTTGCGAGGCGTGCTTGACGACACGAACTACCTCTCGTCGACGGGTATGAGGTGGCCGACGCACGAACAGCAGTCGACAACGGCAGACGTCCATTGTGACACGTCACCGTCAGATACAAAGCCGGCATGCCCCTGCGACGGTCAGCCTGTGGACTCCGCCGGCCGGGACCGCGGCCCGGCCTTGTCGTCTTTCTTGCCCTTCTTGTACGCCCGCACCTTGGCCAGTGAGTCCGGC
>JBKPNJ010000197.1:0-8619 GCA_046732575.1 Actinomycetota bacterium | reverse complement strand
AAGGACGTCGAAGTCGGCATCGGCACGTAGCGATCCCCGAATGGGGGAGGTTCGGCTCGAGCCGGCCGTCGCCGGCGTGCCAACGGCTTGATACCGAGGTTGACCGCCGCGGACGTCGTACCGATCGCCAGCAGACCCTCGAACGCCGACCGGCGGCCACTCCCGCCGCCGAACAACGCCATCGCTGCGGCGATGCCGAGCCACAGCCGCGAGTGATCCGCGGCAGTCGAGAGCCGTCGGAATGCGCCGTCCAGCTCGGGGCTCGGGGTGTCGGCGACGGCTTGGTACACCGCGCGGTCGATCGCTGCCAGCTCGCGCAACGCCCCCGCCCAGGGGGAGGGCGCACCCCGCCTGGCCTCCACTCGCCGCGCCAGCACTTCCTCCACCGTTTGCGGCCCGGCGGTCATCGGGTCGGACATGGCAGGAGCCTACGCCGCCGGTTGCCGGGTCACCCTCCTACGCAGCCGGTCCCTCGCCTCCTCGCCGGACGAGCTCAGATGCTGCGTCGGCTCCTTCTGCAGCACGGGCTGGACGCATCCGGTTGTCCGGTTCGACAACCAGGTCCTGGATCTGACGAAGCCACCCACGGCATCTTGAGCACTGCGGTTACGGTGAGGAGAATCCAGCCTATGGAGCGGGCCTGGGTGTTCGACACCCTCTGCGTGACCGTCGCCGAGGTGGACTTCCTCGACCCCGAGCTCCGTTCCCGTCCGGCGGCCCGCGAACGCGGGGTCAGGGTGGAGATTCGCCCGATGACCACGGCGCCGGCAGGCGGAACGGTGTATGCATCCGATCCCATGTCTTTGCAGCCAGCGACCTGCCGGATCGACCTACTGGAGTCGCGCCCAGGAGCCGGTGACCGTATGCACTGGCATCCCAGCATGTACGCGGGCGAACCCGGCGATCGGACCTTCGACGCGGCCTTGTCAGCGGATCCAGTCGGGTGGTTGACGGATCGGCTGCGCGACTTGAGCACCTTGTCGAGCGGCAATGACACCGAGGCGGTGGCCCGGTACAGACACGACGCCGGTCTGGTGGCCGAAGTGGCGGACGAGATCGTCGCCGCGGTTCGCGCTGGGCTCGAGCGCTGCCGCTCGCCTTGGCCCGACGTCGCGTTTGACGAGCGGGGGATGGCAATCTAGAGCAGGGTTTTCAAGCCGATCGGCGATCGCAGGGAGCCCGTCAGCGACGACGTCGTGACCTTGCGGTGAGGTCGTTGGCCATGTCCATGGTGGTGAAGACCGAACCAACGGCCAGAGGTACAACGTCGTCCGTACGGTCAATGGAGGGTGGGCCGGTAGATGAGCTCTTGGATGTGACCGTCGAGGGTCCGGTTCTCGACCAGCTCCAGGTCGAAGTCGGCCGCACCTTGGAAGATCGGGTCCAGCCCGGTCTGGCCGGTGATGACCGGGAACAGCGTCACCTGCACATGGTCGACGAGGCCGGCGGCCATCAGCGCCCGGTTCAACGACAGGCTGCCGTGTGAGCGCAACGGCACCTTGGACTCCTCCTTGAGCCGCGCCACGACGTCGACGGCGTCACCGCTCACGAGGGTCGCGTTCGGCCAGTCGAGGGGTTCTTCAAGCGTCGACGACACCACTGTTGCCGGCATGCTCCGCATTCGAGTGACCCACGGGTCACGCAGTTCGGACTGCTCGGTGCTCGAGGCCAGCATCCGCGCGAATGCCCGATACGTGTTGGCCCCGAAGACCATTCGCTGCTCCTGGCCGTACACAGTGAGGCGGCGGTCGAGCAACTCCGGGCCTTGTTTACCCCAGTAGCCGGTCCAGTTGCCGCCGGCGGCGCCGTAGCCGTCGAGACTGGAGAAGACGTCGAAGGTGTAGGTAGTGGTCATCTTGTTCTCCTCGAGTGCAGTTGACCGGCTTCAGTACAGACTGGGACCCCTGCCGGACTCATCGCCGTCGAAGTGGCCACGGCGTTGTGCAGCGCTTCCACTTCCGGGAGTCAGGACAGCACGCGGTAGGTCACGTGCGTAACCGAGTTGGCTGGCCGCGAGCTCACCTGCTGGAGCTGCAGCGGCGGGACGCCCTCGAACAGTCGGGTGCCGGCGCCGAGCGTGAGCGGCGCGATGTGCAGCCGCAGCTCGTCGATCAGGCCTGCGGTCAGGTACTGGTTGATGGTGGTCGCACCGCCGTGGACCGACACGTCGCCGTCGCCGGCAGCCGCACGTGCCTGACGCAACGCGGCTTCTACTCCATCAGTGACGAAGAAGTAGGTGGTGCCGCCATCCATCGGCTCCGGCTCGCGTGCGTGGTGGGTGAGCACGAAGACTGGGGAGTGGAAGGGCGGATCATCGCCCCACCAGCCTCTCCACTTCCGACCCCACTCGCCCCGTACCGGGCCGAACATGTTGCGTCCCATGATGAACGCCTTGGCGGCAGTCGTCTGGTCAGCCTCGGCCGGGTTCTCCTCGGGAGTTTCGGCCATCCAAGCGTGAAGCTTGTCGCCCCAGCCATCGCCACCGTCGTCGCCGAACGGACGTTCCTCGGTCTGGTTCAGCCCGGCCGAGTACCCGTCGGCCGATATCGTCAGCTCGCAGGTCACCTTGGTCATCTGGCCCCTCTACAGGTGCGCTGCCTGTCTCTGCATGTCAGCAGAGTCCAGAACGGGTCGGTCATGACGGTGGGCAGGGATCTGGTTCAGCCGTAGGTCGGGTACTGCGGCCAACCTTCCGGGCTGTCCTCCCAGTCCTGCTGGCGTCCGTAGACGGTCCGGTCCATGATGTGTGCCACCGGGAGGATCGCCTCCGTGCCGCGCGCCGTCGTCATGTACGTCAGGTAGGGCTTGCCGTCGTGGAGCAGGTAGTAGGAGTAGCCGGGCAGCTGACCCTCTCGTCCTTGCTCGTCGGCCTGTGTCCAGCCCCAGTCGTAGTGGTAGGACGTGTCGTACGACGAGACCCAGGTGTGGTCCCAGTCGCGCTTGGCGCGCCAGCTCTGCAGCTTCTCGATGGGTGCCTGGGAGACCATCGCGAAGGCGATGGCCTCCTCTGCCAGCCGATCCATGTTGGCCGGTAGGTTGTCCACCGCCCAGGTACAGCTCGGGCAGCCCTCCTCCCAGCCGGGGTCGAACATCACGTTCTGCACGAGAAGCAGGTAACGGTCGCCGAACAGTTCGACGAGGGTCACCGGACCGTTCGGTCCCGCGAACGTGTAGTTCTCCACCTCGACCATGGGCAGCCGGCGACGCGCGGCTGAGACGCGGTCATTATGGCGAGTCACCTCCTTCTCGCGTGCGACCTGCTCGGCCAGAGCGACGTCGAATTCGGCCCGGTCGGCAACAGGTGGCACCGCCTCTGGCCGATCGAGCTTTGTCTTCGGTGGGTTCATGGCGTGGTTCTCCTTGGCGCTGCTCGTCGTCGAGTGGGCTGCAACCACTGGGTTGACGACACCGTGTCCGGTCAATGCCGGCGCCGTCCGTCTCAGAGCCGATCCCCGGTCGCCTTGCTGTCTGACCATTCTGACTTACCCAGCGGCCGGAACTCATCGCCCGGATCGCCAGAGCAACTGCCTCTTGGGGCGTGTGGACGGTAGGCGGGACCGTACCAGCAGACCGGAGCGGGGCTGGGTCATCGCGCGGTCAGGGGTCGGCACTGCCGGCTTTTCATGACGTGACGCTTGGGTGCGTTGCTGAACGGCGGTCTATCAGGTGGTGGACGTGGCCTGGCCACCGAAGTACATCTGAGCCAAGTCGGGGTCGTCGATGAGCGACGCGGCGTCGCGCTGGGTGACGACCTTGCCGCTCTCCATAACGATGCCGTGTGTGGCCAGGCGCATGCCGAAACGTACGTTCTGCTCCACGACGAGAATCGTCTTTCCGCTCCGGGTGAGCACCATCACCGAGTCGTAGAGGGCGCGCAGCGACTTGGGGTCCAGCCCGAGGGACGGCTCATCGAGCAGCAGCAGGACAGGGTCGAGCATCAGCGAGCGTGCGAACTCCACCATCCGGCGCTGGCCGCCGGAGAGATTGCCGGCGTTGGCGTCGGCCCGCTCGGCCACGATCGGGAAGAGCTCTGCAACCTGGTCATAGCGCTCACGGACCAGCCGCTTCTGCCGCCGGATGATGTAGGCACCGAGGAGGACGTTCTCGCGCACGCTCATGCTCGGAAAGAGCGCATCGGCCTGGGGCACCTGTGAGATGCCCCGGCCGAGGATCTCCGCCGCCGAACAGGTGTCGATCCGGTCACCGTCCAGGTGGATCTCGCCGAGCCGCGGGCGCACCAGCCCGCTGACGGTCTTGAGGACGGTGGACTTCCCGGCGCCGTTGGGTCCGACGATGCACGCGACCGAGCCCTTGGCCACGGCGATGTCGACACCCTGGAGTACGTCGCCGCCGCCGTACCCGGCCACTATCCCGGAGATGCGGAGCAGGTCGATCGTCACGAGTTGGTCGCTCTCTTCTCGATCATCGGACGCGGCGGGTCGGAATCATCGAGCACGAAGTCCTCGCCCAGGTAGGCATCGATCACGGCGGGGTCATTCTGGATCTCCTGCGGAGTGCCCGTGGCCATCGTGCGGCCGCGACCGAGCACGTGAACGGGGTCGCACAGCCCGAGCACGAACGGCATGTTGTGCTCGACGATCAAGAATGTCTTGCCGAAGGAGTTCAGCTCGCGGATGATCTCGGACATGCGGTCGATCAGCACCGGGTTGATGCCCCCTGCTGGCTCGTCAAGCAGGATGATCCGCGGGTCCAGCATGAGTACCTGGGCGAGCTCCACCAGCTTCTGCTGTCCGAAGGACAGCGCCCGGGCCTTCTGATCGCGGAACGCCCGCATGCCGACGTAGTCGAGCAGCTCCTCGGCGGCCCTCGCCTCGGCGCCGCTGACGGCGATCCGGCCCAGCTGGCTCCAGGAGAAGGAACGCTGCGGGGCGACGACGTTCTCGAGCACTGTCATCTCACGGAAGAGCCGGGTGATCTGGAACGTCCGACCGAGTCCGCGGTGGGCGCGCTGCCACGGTGGCAGCCGGTCGAGCCGCTGGCCGGCCAGCCACAGCTCGCCGGCATCGGCGTGGATGGTGTCGTCGATCAGGTTGAAGATCGTGGTCTTGCCGGAGCCGTTGGGTCCGATCAGGCCGGTCAGAGAGCCGTCGGGTACGGCGAACGAGGCGCCGTCGACCGCCACCAGGCCACCGAAGGCCTTGCGCAGGTCCTTGACCTCCAGCAGTGGCCGGTCGGGCAGGTCGGCCCTGTCCACGAGCGACAGGCGGTCGGTGATGGAGGACAGGCTGCCGCCCGTGCCGATCCTGGCGCCGACCAGTCCGGCCTTGCCGCGCGTGCGGAGCCAGCTCAGCAGTGACTCGACGGCGGGCAGCACACCCTGGGGGAGGAGCAGCACGATCAGCATCAGCAGGCCGCCGAAGAGCAGCAACCGGGTATTGCCGCCACCGAGGTTGTTGTTGGCGTACTCGTTGAGGGCCTCCACCGTGAACGCCCCGATGACCGGACCGTAGAGGGTGGCCTTGCCACCCACCAGGAGGGAGAGCACTGCCTGCACGCTGAGCAGGATGTTGAACATGCCGCGCGGATCGATGAACGTCAGGTAGTACCCATAGACACCGCCGGCCATGCCCACCATCACGGCGCTCGCGGCGAAGGCGATGATCTTCTCGACCGGGAGGTTGATGCCGACGGTAGCGGCCTTGGTCTCGTCCTCGCGGATCGCGACCAGCCCGGTGCCGAGCTTGGTACGGCGGATCCACCAGGTCATCAGCAGCTGGAGCCCGAGCAGGCCCACCAGCACGTAGTAGAACGGCCAGTTCACGTGCTCGAAGCTCCATGTCGGCAGCGGCAGGCTGAGACCCTCGGTGCCTCCGGACAGCGACCGCCAGTTGATCGCGATCACCTGGACGAGAAACAGGAACGCGACAGTGATGATGACGAACGACGGTCCTCGAGCGCGCAGCGCGACGAGCCCGAGCACGATCGCGACCAGCGCGGCGACCACGCCGGCGAGCGGCACCCACACCCATACCGTGGTGTCCGGATGGCGGGTGGCCAGGATGCCCACGGTGTAGCCGCCGAGACCGATGAAGGCACCCTGGCCCAGCGAGACGTAGCCCGCCATGCCCGTGATGATGCTCAGACCGCTCGCCGCGATCGCGAACACCAGCGAGAGGATGATCATGTTCTGGTAGTAGAGGTTGTCGCTCAGCAGCGGGTATGTGACCAGCAGCACCGCCGCGATCGCGACCAGGCCCCGGCCGATCCAGAGCGGCGACCGGCTGACCTGACGGTCGGTGGTCGCCGAAGTGGTCGACGAGCTCACGCCGCCACCATGTCGTTACGCAGCCGCGTTCCGAGCAGTCCCTGGGGCCGGATCAGCAATACCGCGAACACGATCAGGTAGGGCACCGCCGTCGCCCATGCTGTCGACACATAGACCGCCGTGAAGGTCTCGGCGAGCCCGAAGACCAGTGCGGCCAGGACGGCACCCTCGAGGCTGCCCAGGCCACCGAGGACGACGATGGCGAGGAGCCGCGAGATCCACAGATAGTGAGAGCCGGGCACGAATGGATACAGCACGCCGGTGATCGAGCCGCCGGCGCCGGCCGCCGCCAAGCCGAGGCCGAAAACCAGAGCCGCCACCGAGGTCACCTTGATCCCCACCAGCTGAGCCGAGGCGGGGTTGGAGGCAGCGGCCCGGATCGCTCGGCCCAGCCAGGTCTTCGCCAGGATAAGCCAGAGGGCTAACAGGACGACGACCGCCAAGACCCCTCCGTACACCTGGGCCTTGGGGAGGAAGATGTCCCCGATCGTGAAGGATTGGTCGACGTACGACGGGCGGATGGCGGTGGAGTCGTTGCCCCACACGAAACCCATGACGCCCTCGGTCACCAGCGCCAACCCGAAGGTGAGCAGCACCGTCGACGACATCGGAGCCTCGCGGATCGGTCGGACGAACAGCTTGTAGACGGCCCATCCGATGCCGAACACGATCGGAGTGGTGATCAGCACCCCTAGCAGGGGGTCGAGCCCCAACTCGTTCCATATCGTGTAGGTGATGAACGCCCCGAGGATGAGGAACGCGCCATGCGCGATGTTGATCACGCGCATGACCCCGAAGATCAGGCTGAGGCCGCTGGCAACCAGCGCGTAGACCCCACCCAGCAGCAGGCTGAGGACCAGCGTCTGAAGTGCCTCCGTCACGAGCCGCTGCCGCTGGGGTGCCAGCCGATCACCGGCTTCGCGGTCGCCACCTCCGGCGGCAGCACGATCTCGGCCGTGCCGTTGATCCACTGGCCGATCAGGAACTCACCCTGCGGGCTGCCGTCGTCATTCCAGGAGAGCGGGCCGAGGATCGTGTTGACGGAGTTGGCGCGCAGCCAGTCGGCCAACTTGGCTTGGTCGTCGATACTGCCCACCGCCTCGACCGCAGCCTGCATGACCTGCGCTGCAGCGTAGGCGTCGGCAGCATCTTCGGGCGGGATGTCGGTTCCGAACTTCTTCTTGTACTCCGCCACGAACTCCGGGTTGCCCGGAGTATCGGCTTCGGGTGAGTAGCTGACCGCGTACATCACACCTTCGGTGTTGCCCTCACCGACCGCCTTGACGTACTGGTCGGCGAATGAAGGGGTGCTGGTCTCGTAGAAGAACTTCGGCGTGAAGTCGGCCTTGAGCATGGCGCGGGTCAGGCCGACGCCGTCCTCGAAGGTGGCGCCGTGCACGACCACGTCGGGGTTGGCGCCCTTCATCGCCGCGACGATGCTGTCGAAGTTCTTGGTGTCGATGGCGTAGGTCGTCTTGTAGACGGTCTGAATACCGGCCGCTTCGAGCACAGCGCGAATGCCGTCCACGTTCGGGGCCGCGAACGGGTCGTCCAGGGTCGGGTACGCCGCGGTCTTGGGTCGTTGATCGGCCGGCAGGTCGGCGAGCCAGTGTGCGAAGACCAGGCCCTGCTTGTCGGCGGTGGCCTGCTGGGCGAAGAAGAGGTACTTGTACCCGCGGCTGAACATGTCGGGCGAGCCGCCTGCCGGCTCGACGTACAGCATCTGGTTCTTCTCCGCGACCGATGAAGCGGGAAGGTTGAGCAGTGAGGAGAACGTCCCGAGGAGGAGGTCGACGTTGTCCTGGCTGATCAGCGCGTTGTAGTCGGACACCACGGTGTTCTGGTTGGACGCGTCGTCCTTGATGTTTAGGCTGACCTGCTTGCCGAGCAGGCCGCCGTTCGCGTTGACCATGCTGGCCCAGACCTCGTAACCCTGCTTGGCGGCACCGCCCGGCTCGGAGAAGTCGCCGGTCAGCGGCAGGGATGCGCCGATCGTCAGTGTGTCGCTGCCCGAATCACCGGAACCACCGCTGTCGGAGTCGCCACCGCACGCTGCCAGCGAGAGCGCCACGACACCGGCCAGCGCGACGGACCTCCAGCCGCGGCGTATCGAGATCTGGGACATGCTTCCTCCTCCATAGGTGGCTGCAATCGATTGCGGTGCGGTCAGTCTCCTGACCGGGGCCAGACCGTGTCAAGCATCGGCTGCGAATTGATCTGCCGACGTGACGTGGGCGCAACCGACGACGCCCGCGGGCGGCCGCAATGGGCTGCAAACGGTTGTAGTCTCTTGCCAGCCTTCAGTCGAGGACCACTTATGCCTGAGCCAGAAC
>JBKPNJ010000196.1:0-13539 GCA_046732575.1 Actinomycetota bacterium | reverse complement strand
TGAGCCCCCACGTCACTTCCGTGGGCGAGCAGGTCGTCTATGCTGCCGTCGCCGACGATCCCGCCGGTTGCCAGGACGGAGGGCGGCAGGTCGTCGGACGGGACGAAACGAGCGGCTCGGCGTTCGTAGGTGGGTCGGTTGCCGGCCATGTTGAGCAAAGACGTCGGCGTTGTCCAGCCCGTCGCAGTCACCAGCAGGTCGCAGTCGAGGCGTTGACCGTCGGCTAGCTCGACACCGCACAGCAGCCCGCGTCGACTGTACGCGCGGCGGAGGTCGCCACCCCGGCGGGCATCGACCACGCGGCTCACGTCCACCCCCACTCGCTCCAGGTCAGCCACCGCGGCGTCGCCGGCCTCGTTCGCAGTGAGGACGACCGCCTGCAGACCCGGCTTGACGGCGTACAGATTGACAAGCCGTCTGACGGCGGTGCTCAGCATGACGCCGGGAAGGTCGTTGCCGGCGAACACGTACGGGCGCTCGATCAGCCCCGCCGCCACGACGAGCCTGCGCGCGCGCACCTTGACCAGGCGCTCGAAGACGGTCGGCAGGTTGCGTTGCACCACCGCGATCCAGTTGTCGTCATAGCGGCCGGTCACCACCGAGTCGACCAAGATCTCGATCAGCGGCTCCGCCGCGACGTCCGAGCGCAGACGCTGAAGCGTTGCGAGTTCTTCGGTGCTGCCCCAGCGAAGGTGCCCGCCGAGCTCGTACTCCTCTTCCACCAGGAGCACTGAAGCGCCTGCTCGGGCTGCGGCCAATGCGGCGGCCATCCCGGCGGGGCCTCCACCGGCCACAAGGACGTCGACATGGGCGTACCGCTTGTCGTAGTAGCCGGACTCCTCGTCACCACGCTGCACATGACCGCCACTGGCGAAGCGCTTGAGCACCTGCTGGTAGGCCGGCCACAGACGTTGGGGTTTGATGAAAGTCTTGTAATAGAAACCGGCGGTCAAGAAGCGACCGACCGCCCGGTTGACGGTCTTGACGTCGTAGCGCAGCGACGGCCACGCGTTCTGGGCAGTCACCGACATCCCGGCTGCGAGCTGTCGATGCGCCGCCCGTACGTTCGGCTCGTCTCCTACCTGAAGGGTGCAGTTGGGGTCGACGAAGCTGGCGGTGAGAATTCCGCGAACCCGGTGGTACTTGAAGCTGCGCGAGAACACGCGTACGCCTGAGGCCGCGAGCGCAGAGACGATCGTGTCGCCGCCGTAGCCGGTGTATGGGCGACCGTTCCAGTGGAAGGCAAGCTGGGTGTCACGGTCGAGAACCTCGGCCTGTTGCGGAGGAAGTCGCATCGGCATCGCTCCGATGGTCGGCCGGCCGGTCGAGCTCTCGGTTTCGATGGTCATCTCAGTGGTCCCGCGGTCCCGGAGGGGTCGGTGTGATCGCCGCCGCTGGCCGTGGACTGGTCAGGGTCTAGCCCGGTGGATGCTTGGCGCGTCTCGTTGGTGGTGCGGTGGCGCTCCACCGAGATGAACTGCCGGCAACCGAACCTGTGGTACCAGACTTCGGCGGTCCAGCCAGCCGGGTTGCGCTTGTCGTAGAGGTAAGCCCGCCACTGCGTGCGTGTCGCGGTGTTCGCATCGGGCCGCGGCGGCGCATCGCCGGCATGGTGGAACTCGCTCGCGTTGCGCGGGCCGCAGTACGGACAGGGGATGAGCATCATGTGGTGGCTCCTGAGACGCTAATGGCCGACCGCCGCGGCGCCCTTTTCGCCGACGAGTTGGCCGTCTGAGAAGCGGGCAAGGCTGAATGCGCTGATGTTGGGCGGTGTCTTGCCAGTCGCGACCAGCTCCGCCATCGCCTCGCCAGCAACCGGCCCTGCCTTGAAGCCGTAGGTGCCCCACCCGACGTCGACGAGGAACCCCTCCACAGGCGTGACGCCCATGACCGGCGAGAAGTCCGGTGTCATGTCGCAGAGCCCGGCCCACTGGCGAAGCAGGCGTAGTTTTCCGATCGATGGCATCAGCTCCAGCACGTGGCCGGCAAGCTCCTCGGTGAACTCCAAGGAGCCCCGCATGGAGTAGGAGGGGTAAGGATCGGTGCTCGCACCGAAGACCAGTTCGCCTCGGTCGGTCTGGCTCACATAGACGTGCAAGGTGCCGGAGACCACGACCGTGTCCAGGAAGGTCTTCACCGGCTCGGTGACTGCCGCCTGCAGCGGGTGGGTGATGATCGGCAGCGTCACGCCGGCCATCTCGGCGATGAGGCTCGACCACCCCGCGGTGGCGTTGACGACGATGGGCGTCGCCACGTCGCCGTGGTTGGTGCGCACCCCGACGACCCGTTCGCTTTCGACATCGATGCCCAAGACCTCGGTTCCTTGATGGATCTGGACACCGAGCGCGTCGGCCGCGCGGGCATAGCCCCAGTTGACGGCGTCGTGGCGGATCGTCCCACCGGGCGGGTGGTACAGCGCGCCGAGGATCGGATAGCGTGCTTCGTCCGAGACGTCCATGAGGGGTACGAGCGACTGGATCTCCGCCGGCCCGATCACCTCGGAGTCGATGCCCTCCACCTTGTTGACCTCTGCTCGCCAGCGCATCGTCCGCAACGAGGAATCGTTGTGGGCCAGGGTGAGGTGTCCGCGCTGGGAGAACATCACGTTGAAGTTCAAGTCGGCGGCGAGCGTCTCGTAGAGCTTGACCGACCGGTCGTAGAATCGAACTCCGTCGGGCGTCAGATAGTTGGACCGCACGATTGCGGTGTTGCGCCCGGAGCCACCCCCGCCGAGATAGCCCTTGTCGAGCACGGCCACGTTGGAGAAGCCGTGGTTGGCTGCGAGGTAGTACGCCGTCGCCAGCCCGTGCACGCCGGCTCCGATGATGACGGCATCGTAAGAGCGCTCCAGTTCATGGTTGCGCCAGCTGCGCGGCCAGTCGCCGTGCCCCAGTCCGCGCCGCAACAGGTCGAACGCCGAGTAGCGCGCCGGTGGCCGCCCGGTCGCAGCCGAAGACCGGCGCGCCCCGGCAAGCCGACGCAAGGCCTGGGCGGGCCGCCTCGGCGTGCTGGTCAACCTCTGTGCGCTCACAGACAGCTTCCTTCTAGTGGACAGGATCCACTCGCGGTGAACCCTAGTCGTCTATCTCCGTCGCCTTGTCGTCGGGTCAGTCCGACGGCGGTGGCGACCCGTGCGCTTTCACCGACAGGAACTGGACCGGGACATCGACCAGCCGGCGAGGGCCGTGGGTTGTCTCGCCGCTGAACTGCAAGGTGTCACCGGGCTCCAAGGTGTAGGTGGCGTTTCCATAGGTGTACTCCATCGTTCCGGTGATGACGTACAGCAGCTCGCTGCCGGGATGCTGGTACAGCGGGAACACCTCCGACCGTTCGACCAGGGTGACCAGCAACGGCTCCATCCGATTGTGCGGTTGACGCATGCTGCCCAAGTGCTGGTATCGGTGACCAGTCCGTCTGCCGCGATGGCTGATGTCGATCCCTTGCCCTGCCTTGACCAGCAGGACATCGCGCTCCTCATCGAATCCGCGAAAGAACGCGGTCACCGGCACACTGAGCGCGGCGGAGAGCCGGGCCAGGGTGGTAAGGCTGGGGGAGGCCTGAGCGTTCTCCATCTTCGAGAGCATCCCCTTGGACAGACCGCTGAGCGTGGCGAGCTGAGCGACGCTCAACCCCATGAGCTTGCGGTACTCCCGCACCCGCTGCGCCATGACCGCGCCCAGCGCGCGCTCCAGCTCGAGCGGGGTGCTCTCCGTGTCCACCTCGCCCCCGGCCACCGAAGCGCTCATGTCACGCACACCACCCGGAGGCAACGTGCCCGAGCCGTCAGGCTTCACGTCCGGGTATCCAGTTCGTGCCGGCCAACGGCAACTGCGCCATGGCTGCCGCTTCGACCGTGAGTGCGACAAGGTCCTCCGGTTCAAGGTTGTGCACGCTGGACTTGCCACACGCTCGCGTCAGGGTCGTGAGCTCCATGGTGAGCGCCTTGAGATAGTTCGTCATCCACCGAGCCCCGGTCTCCGGTTCGAGACGCTGCTCCAGTAGCGGGTCCTGGGTCGTCACGCCGACCGGGCAGAGACCGGTGTGGCAGTGGTGGCAGTAGCCCGGCGCAGTCTCGAGCGCCGCGTAGTCCGCCGTCGCGTCGTGCTTGACGCCTTCTTGCTGGTAGGTACTGCGGTTGCACCCCAACGCGATCAGCGCGCCAACGCCGAGCGACACTGCCGTTGCGCCGAGCGCCAGAGCCTTGGCGACATCGGCACCCGAGCGGATTCCGCCCGAGACGATGAGCTGAACTTCGTCCTGCTTACCGACCTCGCGTAGCGCCTCCGCCGCGAGCCTGACCGCCGGCAACGTAGGAATGCCGGCATGCTCGATGAAGACGTCCTGGGTGGCGCCGGTCCCGCCCTGCATGCCATCGACCACAACAACGTCGGCACCGGCGGCCACGGCGAGCTTGACGTCATTGGCAACGCGAGTGGCTCCCAGCTTGACGTAGATGGGCTTCTCCCAGCCGGTCGCCTCGCGAAGCTCCTCGATCTTGATCTGGAGGTCGTCGGGCCCGGTCCAGTCCGGATGTCGGGAAGCCGACCGCTGGTCGATGCCCGCCGGGAGCGTACGCATCCCGGCGACCCGCTCGCTGACCTTCTGACCGAGCAGCATGCCGCCGCCGCCGGGCTTCGCTCCCTGGCCGATCACCACCTCGATCGCATCTGCCTGGTGAACGTCGGCCGGGTTGAACCCGTACCGGGACGGCAGGCACTGGTAAACGAGGGTCTTCGAGGATCGCCGCTCCTCCGGGGTCATCCCGCCGTCGCCGGTGGTGGTGGAGGTGCCGACAGCGGTTGCCGCCCGGCCGAGCGCCTCCTTGGCGTTCGCCGACAGGGATCCGAAGCTCATGCCCGCGATCGTGATGGGGATCGCGAGCTCGAGAGGCTTCTTCGCGAAGCGGGAGCCGAGCACGGTCGTCGTGTCACAGCGCTCCCGATAGCCCTCCAACGGATATCGCGACGCCGAGGCGGTGAGGAAGGTGAGGTCGTCGAAGTTCGGAACGCGTCGCTTGGCCCCCCAGCCGCGAATCTCGTAGCGGCCATGGTCGGCCATGTGCTGGATCTGGGAGACGACCTCGGGGGGGAAGGTGTGGCTGGGTCGCATCTAGTAGCTCTGATTCTTGAGTGCGTCGAAGTTGTAGAGCGTTTTCGCAGAGGCCACCCGCTGCACGTTCTGCGGGTCGATGCCGTCGAAGCCGCTGGCAGCAACAAGCTCCTTGACTCGCAGCACATCCGCGTCGGTCAGGTCTTCGACGCGAGTGTCCGCACCGAGAGAACGCACCGTGCCGCCGACATAGATGACTGCTTCGTACAGCGAGTCACCGAGCGCCTCGCCGGCATCGCCGCCGATCAGGATTGTGCCTGCCTGAGCCATGAAACCGCTCATGTGGCCGACGTCGCCGGCGACGACGAGCGTGCCGCCCTTGAGTGAGATGCCGGCGCGTGAGGAGGCGTCCCCGTGGATGAACACGCGTCCCCCGTGGCTGGAAGCGGCGGCGGACTCCGATGCGTTGCCCGTCACCCGCACCGTCCCGCTCATCAGATTCTCGGCCACCCCCCAGCCGACGGAGCCCTCAACCGTGATCGACGGCCCGTCGCAGAGTCCGCCGATGTAGTAGCCGGCATTGCCCTCGATCGTGATGTCCAACGGGTGCATGAGGCCGACGGCGAGGTTATGCGTACCCCGAGGCTCGGTGATGTGGACTTCGGTGCCTGGAGGCAGCCGGCGGAGGGTCTCGTTGATCTCGCGGGTCGACGTGGAGCTGCAGCTCAGCGAGACCATACGTGCAGCTCCTCGGGCTGCGGCTCGAACACTGTGGCTGACTCGATGTCGGGTAGCGTCGCCAGGGCGTGATATTCCGAGGCAACGGCGACGTAGTCAGCAGTCTCGGCGACGACCAGGGGCTTGCACGCAAAGGCGTCGCGAACGACGGCGAACTGGTCGCGCGTCGACACGAGCAGGGTGAAGAAGCCGTCGAACTCCTTGAGCACCATCCGCAGCGCGTCTCCCAGGTCATCGCCTTGCCGCAGTCGGTCAGCGACGTACCTGGCAGCAACCTCAGAGTCATTGTCGGTGTCGAACCCGATGCCGCTGTCCTCGAGGCGCCGGCGCAGTGTGGCGTGGTTGGAGAAGGATCCGTTGTGCACGAGCCCAAGGTCCGCGGCCGGGGTGAACGGGTGGGAGTGTTCGGTGGTGACGGCCGACTCCGTGGCGAGCCGGGTGTGCCCGATGCCCTGGTAGCCCGACGCGTCGGCGATGGCATAGCGGTTGAGGATCTGCTCGGGCGAGCCGACGTCCTTGAAGACCTCCATGGCATGCCCGTACCCGACGACGACAACGTCGGGGCACTCGACCCCGAGCAGTCCGAGGAAGTCAGCCTCCTCAGCGGCGGACGCCAGCGTCGCCATCTGCCCCCCTGACCGCAAGACTTTGACCGGCTCAGCCAGGCTCGACTCGAGACGGCCGGCGAGCTCGAACCAGTCGCCGACCGGCTCCGGTGCCCGTAAGGAGTACTTCAGCATCCCCGGGTCCACCTCGGCGGAGTAGAGAGCGATGCCCGCGGAGTCCGGGCCTCGCAGTGTTAGAGCAGTCAGCATCGGCGCGAGGAGCTCTCCCAGGCGGTTGTCCCACGACTGGTTCTTCAGATGTAGACCGACGATGCCGCACATGGCAGTGCCTTCCGTTGCCTAGTCCTCAGCGTGTTTCCTCACAGTACACCGTGTTTCCTGTCTGGCAACAGTGTGGGCCTCCCTGTCACGGAGTAACCTGCCGCCACCCCAGCCGGGACGACTCGAATCGGAAGGAATACCCAGATGGACCGCGACGAGCTCAAGGCGCAGGCCGAACGGGACGGCATCGAATTCTTCTTCGCGATGTTCGTCGATATGCACGGCAAGCCGTGCGCCAAGCTGATACCCGCGTCCTCCTTCGATCTGATGATGGAGGGGGGTGCGGGCTTCGCCGGGTTTGCGGCCGGACCCTTGGGTCAGACCCCAGCCGACCCCGACCTCATCGCCGTCCCGGACCCGAACTCCTACTTGCGGGTTCCGTGGGAGCCGACGCTCGCGGTCCTCATGTGCGACATCGCGGTGGAGGGGAAGCTCTGGCCGTATACGCCGCGGGTGATCCTCAAACGGCAGCTCGAGAAGCTCACCGAACGCGGGCTGGTCTACAACGTCGGCATGGAGGCCGAGTACTTCCTCCTTCGTCGTGACGCCGCGGGACGCGTGGTCGTTGCTGATCCACTCGACACCGCCACCAGCCCGTGCTACGACGTCAAAGCACTTTCCCGGATGTATCCACACCTGACGACAGTGTCGAGGTACGTCAACCAGCTCGGCTGGACGAACTACGCGAACGATCACGAGGACGCGAACGGCCAGTTCGAGCAGAACTTCAAGTACGCCGACGCCCTGACCTCGGCCGACCGTCTCATCTTCTTTCGCTACATGGTCCACACTCTCGCCCACGATGCAGGGATGGTTGCCAGCTTCATGCCGAAGCCGTTCGCCCACCTCACGGGCAGCGGGCTGCACGTCCATTCCAGCCTGTGGGATGTCAGCTCGGGCGAAGAGCTCTTCCAAGACGAAGCGGATCCCCGAGGTCTGGGCCTGTCGAAGATGGCGTACCAGTTCGCGGCCGGCCTCATCGAGCACGCGCCGGCGGCGGCAGCCGTGACCTGCCCGACGGTGAACTCCTACAAGCGGATGGGGGTGGGTGCGCCGACGTCCGGTGCCACGTGGGCACCGTCCTACGTCACGTACGGAGGCAACAACCGGACGCAGATGCTCCGCGTCCCTGAAGGTGGTCGCATCGAGCACCGTGGCTGCGATGGAGCGGCGAACCCGTACCTGGCTCTGACCGTCATGCTCGCCTCGGGCTTGGACGGCATAGACCGCGAGCTTGACCCCGGGGATCCCAACGAGGACAACCTTTACGAGCTTTCGGCTGCCGAAGTGGCTGACCGCGGCATCGTCAGCTTGCCGCCGACGCTGGCGCATGCCTGCGACGATCTCACCGCCGACTCGGTCCTGCGCGAAGGTCTGGGCAGAGTCAGGGAAGGCGACTACATCGACTACTACGCCCGGATCAAGCGCGCGGAGTTCTCCGAGTACCACGCCGTGGTCAGCGACTGGGAGGTAGCCAGATACCTGACGTTGTTCTAGACCTCGGCAAGCAATATTTGCGGCGTTGACTCTTGCCGTCGTCCCACAACAGGTGAACACTTACCTGCCATTGAGACGCCCCGCACGCTGGCGAGGCGCCCTGGTGATGATCGGAGGTCGCCCGATGGAGGACGAGGAGGCACTCCTGCCGGAGGAGGTGATCGCCGCAGCCGAGGCGGTTTTCAGCCCCGAGGACGAGGCCGCCGAGGCAAGCGTTGTCGCGGAGATGAACGCCATGTACCGAGGTGACAGGCTGATGGCATGGACGTTCGTTGTCCTGCTGCTGATCGTGGTCCCCTTCGTAGTGATCGTGCTGTGGAACGTCATGCCCGACCTGGCGACCAAGATCCTCCTCATTGCCGCAAGCGGCGTCCTGCTGCTCTACAACATCGCATCCATGCTGTCGCTGGTGCGCAACTACCGGCGGGACAAGGACTTCATCTACCGGCGAGATGTGGCGCACTTGCGCGAGCTGAAGGTCGCGCGCCGTCTCGAGAGTGAAGGCGGGGCAACGATATGAACTCTGAGGTTGAGACGGCTGAACCGGCGAACTATGTACCGCCGAAGCAGAGTCGCGGCGGGCAGTTGTTCGACTCACTCTTCATCCTTGCGTTGCTGTTCGTCATCTTGTTCGGTGTCACCTACTACAGCAACACCACGGCGGCGGCAAGCGCGGACAAGGTGCAGCCGTTATCGCAGCTGCCCATCACCCAGGTGGAGCGCGAGCAGTACCAGAAGATCATCGACCAGGACCTTTCCGACCTCGCCGGCGTGAACGACCAGGTCGCCGCGAGCACGCCAAAGCCTGGATCCGAGCAGTACCCGATTGGGGGACTGGCTCTGTTGCTCACGGTTGTCGTCATCGGTGGCTATCTGGCCTTTGTGTACGTCATGTCCTTCCGCGAGTACCGAGAGGTCATCCGCGCCCGGTTTGGCCCGTCAGCTGATCGCCCGTCCACCGCAGCCTCTGGAGACCGGACATGATCGTCACGATTGCTGAGTACCTTGCCTGGATCATCAGTGCCGCTCTTGCGATCTGGATGCTGCAAGACGCCATTCGGGTCGGCCGTGAACACGATGAGGAGTTCCTGACCACCTCGGTCGAGGGGACGGATGAGCTGCTCGCAGCGCCGGGCGCCGCGGAGATGCTGTCGCCGACGGAGGACAATCGATGACCAGCCGCATGATCCCTGGGCGCCACAAGATCCCGACCGGTGAGCAGCCCGCGGTGCTGGACTCGGGCGGTCGCAACCGCCTGGCGCTGCGCAAGGTGCTCGGCCCGGCCCACATCTGGGGTCTGGGTGTCGGCATCGTGCTCGTCGGCGAGTACATGGGCTGGAACTTCTCGGTGCAGAAGGGCGGGATGTTCGGCGCGCTCATCGCCGCCTGGGTCGTCGGCATCCTCTACACATGTGTCGCGATGATCGACTCGGAGGTGACTTCGACGGTCGCCGCCGCGGGTGGTCAGTACACCCAGGCGAAGCACATGATCGGGCCGCTGATGGCGTTCAACGTCGGGCTCTACCTGGTGCTCGAATACACGATGCTCGAGGCTGCCGATGCCAACGTGGTGAGCTATCTGGGCACGACGATCGCCAGCCACCTCGGTTATACGGGGGACGTCAACCAGTACGCATTCATCATCCTCGCCATCATGGTCCTCGCATTCCTCAACTACCGCGGGGTTCTCGCGACCCTGTCGGTCAACTTCGTCATCACCGCCTTCGCGGCCCTCGCTATCGTTGTGCTGTTCTTTGCGAGCCAGGGCTGGAATCCCGACGCAGCTCTGCACTTCGATGGGCTCGCCTCGACGCCCGGCAACGCGCTGCCGTACGGGTGGCTCGGTGTGCTCGCGGCCCTTCAGTTCGGGATGTGGTACTACCTCGGCATCGAGGGGACCTGCCAGGCGGCCGAGGAATGCCGCTCGGCCGCCCGCTCGATCCCGCTCGGCACGATGACCGGCATCATCACCCTGCTCATCGCTGCCGCGCTCACCTGGTACGTCTGTGTGGGCACGTTGCCTTGGCAGTACCTCAGTGTCTCGATCACGCCGTTGTTCGACACGGCGCTCGTCAACTCGGGCGGAACCATCTCCGCACTACTCGCAATCGCGACGGTGTTTGCGACGTTCGCCTCTGCCAACGGCTGCATCAACGACGCGTCCCGCGCGTGGTTCTCGATGGGCCGCGACAACTACCTGCCGGCGTGGTTCGGCGCCATCCACCCCCGTTACCGGACGCCGTTCCGCTCGATCCTCTTCCTCGTCCCGGTGGGCATCGCGTTCGCCATCCTGCCGGTGCTGCTCGACAAGCCGGAACTGCTGGCGACGATCATCACGTTCTCGATCCTGTCGGCACTGCTCATGTACTCCTTCATGGTCCCCAACATGTTCCGCTTCCGGAAGCTCTGGCCGGTGGGAGAGCTGCACCGCGGCTACACGCATCCCCTGCACCCGCTGCCGGCGATCACCCTGGCTGTCATCGCTGCGCTGGTGCTCTTCGCCACCTTCTTGGGGTACGGCACCACACTCGTGACGCTGGTGATCTTCTACCTGCTGGCATCGGTCTGGTTCGTACTCCGACGTTACAAGTACGTACGCCGAGGCGAGCAGTTCACGATGCCCTGGCCCCGACCGATGGGATACTGAGGGCAGGAACCGCCTCGACGATTCCGAGGGACCTCCTAGGTGCAAAGCGGCGCATCAACGTTCCTGTTGGCTGTGATGCTGATCGCCGTCGTGCTGCTGCTCGGATGGCTGCATGCGAGGCACGTGGGAACCGTAGGCGCTGGGCGGCGCGCTGTGCTCGCAGCAGCGCAGGGGGCACTCCAGCAGCCCCAGCTCGAGCAGCACGGAATCGACTACCCCGTACTGACAGGGCTTCATGACCAACGGCGAGTGAGCGTCTCGGTCATCGTCGACACGGTCGCGCTGCGGGGCCTTCCGACGTTATGGCTGTCGGTGACCATCTACCAGTCACTGCGGCTGCAGGAGCCGGTCGACATCCTGTTGCGACCCAGTTCGGCGGACATCGTCTCGCCAGGCATCCGATTCGGATGCGAGCATGCCGTTCCGCCGGACTGGCCCACCCACGTGCGCCTGGCGACTCCGACCGGGGTGCTCCCCAGCATGGTCGACCTGTCCCCGGCATTGCCGGTACTGCATGACCGCCGGACCAAGGACGTGCTGCTGGCACCCGGTGGCGCCCGCCTCGTCACAGAGTTGGCGCGAGCGGACCTCGGCCACTACCGGTTGTTCCGGCGTTGGAAGTTCGCAGCGCACGTCTCGTCGGATGATCTCTCCGCTATCTTGACCCAGCTCGGTGAGATCACGGCGAGGCTGGAAATGAACCGCACCGGCCGGGCCGGAGAGTCAAATTGAGAGCGCTGCAGATGGAGGGCGGGCAGCGATTGACCACCAAGATGTCGAGCACGACCAGGATCTGTTCAGGCGCGGTCGACCGTCAAACGCTCGGAACGCATGCCGATGAGCGGACGTCTCCTGCAGGGTGCGCCGACAGTAGTGAAACCCTGTCGAAGTGACGGGTGAGGAGTGTGGCCCTCGAATCTCCGGCCGAGCGCAGGGCTTGTCGGTCCCCGCGCGGATGCTACGTTGCCCGACGCGGGTTGCATCACGGAGGTGTGTCCATGGACATCCCCAGGACTCGGTACGCCCAAAGCGCCGACGGCACCTTCATCGCGTACCAGGTGTTCGGCGAGGGGCCGGATCTCTTACTGGCGCGCCCGTGGATCTCGCACCTCGAGGTCATGTGGGAATTCGATGAGTTCGTCGACTGGCTGCGTCCGTTGGCCCGATTAGCCCGCGTCATCAGCATGGATCAGCGCGGCATCGGGCTTTCCGACCGGATGACTCAGTTGATCGACCTGGAAACGCGGGTCGATGACGTGCGCGCGGTCTTGGACGCGGCGGGAAGCAACAGGCCCGTCCTCTACGGGCAGGGACTCGACGGCGGGGCGATCTGTGCGATGTTCGCGGCCATGTATCCCGGGCGCACGGCCGGGTTGCTCCTGTGGAGTGGGCAAGCATGCGGGACACCTGATGCCGACTATCCATGGGCCGCGACGACCGTTGAGATCGAGGACTTCCGCAGACTCATCGCCGAGACCTGGGGGGACGAAGACCTCATCGGACCGCTCCTCCGGGAGGCCGGAGCCCCCTCGCTGGCTGATATTCCGGCAGCACTGAAGCGGTACGCCCGCCTCATGCGGCACGCGGCAAGCAGAGGCGACGCGTTGGTTCATGAACGGATGTACGACGAGACCGATTACCGAAGGATCCTTCCCACGATCCACGTCCCGACCACGATCCTGCAGCCCGCAGACGAAGGCCTGCCCGCAGCTGAATGGATGGCGTCCCAAATCCCCGGGGCCAAGGTCGTCCGGCTGCCGGCGAGCCCCGACTACCCCCCCGAGCTCAGCAATCCGGCCGACAACATTGCAGCCGTCCGCTCGTTCCTCACCGACCTCCGCGACCAGGAGGCCGAACTCGATCGGGTCCTTGCCACCGTGCTGTTCACCGACATCGTGGCATCGACCGCAACTGCGGCGGCTATGGGCGACCGGGTCTGGCGAGATGTGCTCGAACGGCACCACACCCTCGTTCGAGGGGCGCTCGGCCGCTTCAGGGGCACCGAGGTCGACACCGCAGGTGACGGGTTCTTGGCCACGTTCGACGGTCCGGCTCGCGCCGTGCGCTGTGCCCAATACATCATCGAGGCCGTCCGTCCACTCGGTATAGAGATCCGCGCCGGGGTGCACACAGGTGAATTCCAGACAATCGACGGGAAGGTCGGGGGGCTCGGCGTCGTGATCGGCGCCCGGCTGGGGTCCTTGGCAGAGGCGAACCAGGTCCTCGTGTCGCAAACGGTGAAAGACCTGACCGCCGGCAGCGGCCTCACTTTCGAAGGCGCCGGCGAGCACGAGCTGAAGGGTGTCCCCGAACGCTGGCGTCTGTATCGGGTTGTTGAGTAGCTCCGTGTGCGGCGTCTGCCATCGAGATCTCATCCCTGCCTCCTGCCGAGAACATCGCCGTAATGGCGTGAACGTGCTGAGAGGTGAAACGTCGGTTCCTGCCGCTGTCCGGTCTGATCGGCGATCACAGGACACCCCGGCTCATGGGTCACGTCCAGACGCCCGGCTGTCCCGCTCATCGGGAGCAGGGTGGCTGCTGGCGGTGAAGTGTTCGCACGGGTTGCGGCTGCGCGTAACGCGATCTCCAAACCGTCATCACAGCGTCGATCCGTCCGCGACTCGCGATCGCGGCATCGGTGTCGTCCTCTTTAGATGAGTGCTGCTCCCCGTGCTCTCCATCGGGTGGCCCGTCCTGGTCATCAGCTCTTCAGTACTCGCT
>JBKPNJ010000195.1:0-8962 GCA_046732575.1 Actinomycetota bacterium | reverse complement strand
GTCGTATAGAACGCCTCGAAGGCGCGAGCGGCCACCTGCGGGGGCATACCGGGTCCGGTGTCGGCGATCTCGACGACCACGTGGTCGCCGTCGGCCCGCGTCGTGATCCGAAGCGTCCCCACTCCACCCATCGCGTCGACCGCGTTGTCCATGAGGTTGGTCCACACCTGGTTGAGCTCACCGGCGTACGCCTCTATCGCCGGGACGTCGGCTCCGTACCGGCGAGCCACCTCCACGCCATCGCGGAGCTTGTGACCCAGCATCAGCAGAGTGCTCTCCAGACCGTCGGTGATGTCGATCCGCTGGATCGATCCCCGGTCCATCTGCGAGTACGACTTCACCGCTGCAACGAGCTCGGAGACGCGCCGCGTCGACTCCTTGATCTCCGAAAGCAGCGTGGACATCGACAGAGTGCTCGCCACCCATTCCAGGCCCGGCTCCAGCACGGGTTCCCCCAGCAGGCCGGCAGCCCTTTCGCACCACGCCTGGTCGACTCCGGCGGCGGCGAGCGCTGGGGCGACGACCCAGTCCCGTTCGACGCCGTGGTCTGCCAGCCACGAGGCAAGCGCGTCCTCCTGGTCGGCGACAGCCAGTGGGTCCGCGGCCGCTGCCCCCGGCTCGATCTCGAGACGGAGCGCGTCGAGCGCGCTGAACTGCTCGGCAGTCAGATCAGCTGCAGCAAGCCGCCCCAGGGCGGAGAGCAGGGACTGGGTCACATCCTCGAGTGAGTCGACGGCCCGCGTCGCGGCCGCAGCCGGATTGTTGATCTCGTGCGCCAGTCCGGCAGCAAGGGTGCCGAGCGTCATGAGAGCATCACGCTGCCGCACTGTCGACTCGATGTTGCGCGCAGTTCCGTACAAGCCCTCGATCAGGTGGCCGCCGAACGGGAACCAGGCGGTGGACCGCTCGCGCAGCGCCTGGGCCGGGACCCGCAGCACCCTTCCGTCGCTCACCCCTCTGCCGGTCGCGAGATAGACGCCATTGTCGTCCCATGCTCTGAACCCACCGGCCCAGCGACCCGGCACGTCCATCCTCCCCACCACGACGTCCTCTCGGCCGACGTGGCGCCGAAGCTCTATCGCACCATCGACCAGAACCCACCAGAAGTCGGCGTGTTCGCCCTCGTGGAACAGGTCGACGCCCGGCTCGACAGGTACCTCGGTGCCGGCCTCCGCGAGCTCGGCGAGCTGATCGTCGGTCAGGCCGTCGAAGAGGTTGAGCGAGCGCAGATCGCCGACCTGCATCAGATCGTGGCCAGGTAACGGTGGACGAGGTAGACCGACATCGCGCCCTCACCGACGGCGGAGGCGACCCGTTTCATCGACTCGCACCGGACGTCGCCGGCCGCGAAAACCCCTGGCACGCTCGTCTCCAGGGCGAACGGCGCTCGCGACAGCGGCCAGCGCTGCTCGTGAGCAGGTCGTAGTAGCTCTTGGCCGGTGACGATGAACCCCTTGTCATCGCGCACGACATCCGGACCGAGCCACTCCGTGTGCGGCGAGGCGCCGATGAAGACGAACAGCCAGCTCGACGACACCTCCTCGGTGGCACCGGAGTCCCTGTCGACGATCGTGAGCGTCTCGAGGTGTCCGTCGCCCCGACACGCCAGCACCTCGCTGCGGTATCTCACCTCGATGTTCGGTGCGGACGTGACCTTGTCGACGAGGTAGCGGGACATCGTCCGCTCGAGCGTCGATCCTCGCACCACGAGCACAACCCGTTTGGCATAGCGAGCGAGGTTGAGCGCGGCCTGCCCGGCCGAGTTGGCGGCGCCGACGACGTAGACGTCATCACCCTGGCACTGGCCGGCCTCGCTGGCGGTAGCGCCGTAGTACACCCCCCGGCCGGTGAGCTGGTCGAGGCCCACGGCGTCGAGGCGCCGGTAGGACACACCGGTCGCCACGATGAGCGCACGTGCCTCGATCTCCCCCGAGCCGTCGAAAAGCACCGCCTGAACCGGGCCACGGGTCTCGAACCCGACGATGGCCCGCGCGAGCACCATCTCGGCACCGAAACGGGACGCCTGGGCGACGGCGCGCTGCGTCAGGTCAGACCCGGTGAGTCCCTTCGGGAATCCCAGGTAGTTCTCGATCGCCGCGCTCTGCCCCGCCTGTCCCCCGGGCGCCTCCCGTTCCACGATGACTGTGCTCAGACCCTCCGACGCCGCATATACCGCGGCGGCCAGGCCGGCCGGCCCGCCGCCCACGATGCACAGGTCGTACAGCGGCTGTTCGGCCCGGGTTCGCAGGCCCAGGGCACCGGCGACATCGCGGTTCGAGGGCGAGCGCAGCGCGTCCCCGTCGGGGACGAGCACGAGCGGGAGGTCGGTGGCCGCCGCGCCGGCCAGGTCGCGCAACCGTTGCGCCTCCGCGTCGCGTTCTATGTCGAACCATCGATAGGGCACGTGGTTGCGAGCCAGGAAGGTCTTGATGTCGTGACTGCGGTCAGACCACCGGTCGCCGACCACGCGGACATCTGACGTGTGCTCGGGGTTAGCCCGCTGCCAGTCTCCGAGCAGATCGTCGACGGCGGGGTACAGCTTCTCGTCCGGCGGATCCCAGGGCTTGAGCAGGTAGTAGTCAAGGCCGATGTCGTTGATCGCCTTGATTGCGACCTCTGTGTCGGCGTACGCCGTCAGCAGCAGGAACTTCGCGTCGGGTGCGTTGACGCGGGCCTGCTCGAGCATCTCGATGCCCGTCATCTCCGGCATCCGCTGGTCCGAGGCGATCAGGGCCACCGGTTGGTTGCGCAGTGCCAGCTTCGTCAGCAGCTCCAGCGCCTGTGCCCCTGACGTCGCCCGCACCACGCGATAGTCGGTGCCGTAGTGGCTTCGCAGGTCCCGGGCGATGGCCGCGGAGACCATCGGATCGTCGTCGACGGTCAAGATGGTGGGTTTGCTCATGCACTCAGCCTTCCGGCCGCCTCGTTACCCGCCCGAGGCAGTCATGCAGGGATGGAAAACCGGCTCGGTCAGCATAGCCGCGAGGTTGCGGCCACGGCATGAGCGGCCGGCGCGAGGCACACATCCCGATCTGTCCGGTATGACTCCAACCCGCCGTGGATCTCCGCGAGGCGTCGCGCCTCGAAGGGCAGGTCCGCCATGGGCACACGCTGACGATGCGGCGCATATCCTGACCCGATGAACCTGGAGTTCGTCGGTGAGATCTGGTTCTGGAAGGGCCCGGCTCCGTGGTACTTCATCACCGTTCCGGAGGAGGAGTGCAGCGAGCTCGAAGCCAGCTCCAGGTTCGTGAGCTACGGCTGGGGGATGATTCCGGTCGCCGTTCAGATCGGGCTTACCGGATGGACGACCTCGCTGTTTCCCAAGGATGGACGCTACGTCGTCCCCGTGAAGGCGGCCGTGCGCACCGCCGAACAGCTCGACGCAGGCGACAACGTGGCGGTACGGCTGGTGGTCGATGTCTGACAGGAGATGCGCAGGAAGTCCGGTCAGCTGCTCTCGCTCCGGGACAGATGTGCCTTCGCCTCCTCGTACGTCCCGCTGCGAGCCGAGTCGGCCGGCGCGTAGACGACGCGCAGGACCCCGGTGGCGAAGGGCTGGGAGGAGATCAGCCGGAGCAAGATCGGGGACTCCCCCTCGTCGAACAGGCGCATGCCATGGCGCACTGCGATCGGGTGGACCAGGAGGTGCAGCTCGTCGAGGAGGCCGGCGGTCAGTAGCTGACGTACGACGGAGACCGATCCGCTGATCGCGATCGTCGTCGAGCCGGGTTCGTTCTTCAGCGAAGTGACGGCCGGGACGAGGTCGCCACTCAGCTGCTCGGAGTTGCGCCAGGTGAATCGGAGGCTCCGGTTGGACACGACGACCTTCCGCGCGTCGCCGAGTACCTTGGCGAAACCGGCATCCTCGCCGCCCGCGTCCTCCCGGTCCGGCCACGCACCGGCGAAGCTGTCGTAGGTCTTGCGGCCGAGCAACAGCGTGTCTGAGGAACCGAGCTGGTCATTGACGGCCGCTCCCATCTCGTCGTTGAAGTAGGGGAAGTGCCAGTTTCCGGGGTCTTCGACGACGCCGTCGAGGGAGATGAACAGACCAGCGGTGATCTTTCGCATCGAGTGACTCCTTGATCGACTGTTACCGACGGTTCGTGTCATCGGATTTCGACCGCCGGCAGCGCAGAAACTCATCGGGAGGTGGTCGGAGCCGCCAGCCTGTGGGCGCACTCCTCGTTCTCCGGACCACGAGGAGGTCGCGGACGCTGCTGGCGGTTGGGAGGGGATCCGGCTGCTGCCATGCTGGAACCATGCAGACGGTGTACGAGGCTGCCGGTGCCGGCGAGGGCGTTCTCCGCCTGGCCAGGGCCTGGCACGAGCGGGTGATGGCGGACGAGGTCGTCAGCCACGCCTTCCGCCATGGTTTCCATGCCGAGCACACGGAGCGGCTCGCTGCCTACTGGGCAGAGGCGCTCGGGGGTCCGACGACCTACTCCGACACCTACGGTGACGAAACCTCGGTGGTGCGCATCCACAGCGGCAACGGACTGCATGAGGAGATGGACCGGCGTGCGATCGCGTGCTTCGACCAGGCCATGACCGACGTCGGGATCGCTCAACACGATCCGGTCCGGTCCGTGCTGCACGACTACTTCGCCTGGGCGACATCGACGAGCATGGCCCGCTATCAACAGTCAGCCGATGATGTGCCCAGCGGCCTGCGCATACCGCAGTGGTCCTGGGACGGCTTGCACGGCTGAACCGTCCACGACGAGGAATCGTGGCTGAGGCCCTGCGCGCCCTCTGCACACGACTCCCCTCAATGGCGATGGGGACGAATCAGGCCGATGGATGGCGAGCGACCCGATCGCCGTCCTGGCAATGTAGCGGCATGGAACGTGTGCTTGGGATCGGTGGATACTTCATGCGGGCCGCCGATCCGGCGGCCCTGAGCGCGTGGTACCGCGACTGCCTGGGCCTGGATGCCGATGAGAACGGCTCATGGCGCCAGGAGGCCGGCCCGACGGTTTTCGCGCCGTTCGAGTTCGACACCGACTACTTCGGGTCCCGCGCCCAGCAGACCATGCTCAACTTCCGGGTCCGTGACCTGGAGGCGATGCTCGCCCAGTTGCGCTCCAAGGGAGCGGACGTGGCTGAAGCGACGCAGGACATGGACGGTGTCGGTCGTTTCGGCTGGGAAAGCGATCCGGAGGGCAATCGCGTCGAGCTGTGGCAGCCCGCCTGACCGGGTCTTTCACCTGGGCGGCAACCTGCTAGGTCCACCGGACCCCTTGGCGGGTCAGCTCGCCCTGGATCCGTTCGACAGGGACGTCATCGAGCTCGTGCCCCTGCCGGACCGACAGGGCCGCAGCGATCCCTGCTCCCTGGCCGAGGACGGCGCAGCACGACATGTTGCGTGTTGAGGCGTGGGCGGTGCGATCCCCTCCGCTGGCGCGTCCGGGCACGAGGAGCCGCCGGACACCGCGCGGCAGCAGGCACCGGTACGGGACCTGATAGTAGCGACCGGTTGTGGGGAGGACGAGGACGCCGTAGCCGTCGATGAACTCGGGGTAGATGCCGATGGAGTCCGGGAACCGGCCCTGCTCTCGCACGTCCTTGTCGGTCAGGTCGTAGACCGCACGTATCTTCCGGGTGTCCCGGACACCGATCGTCATCCCGAAGTTGCGCAGCCGCGCGCCGGAGCATCCCGGGGTGTACGCGCGCAGAGCCTCGATGGCCTGCAGTGCTAGGCGCCGACCCTCCATCTCCCCAAGGGTGAGATCGTCGGGGTCGGTGCCGTCGATACCGCCCAGGTGCACGATGTTCATGTAGGTCAGCTCGCCGCTGTCGTGCACCGCACCCCAGGTGCCCCCCAGGGTCGAGAGGTCCGCGTCGATGAGGCCTGCCTCGACCGCGCGGCGGAACGGCTTGCGCAGGAAGGGCGAGAACATCTGGTCCTCCTTGCCGGTCGTCTCGATCGACCACCCTGCACCGGACCAGTCGGCGATCGTCTGGGGATCGGCGCGTACACCCCCCAGGAACGCCTGCTTGTCCACGCCGGTGAGGTGAAACATCACCGACGCCGCCAACATCTCCTCGCGTGGCGTCTGGCGCATCGCCGCTCCACTGCGATGTGCAACGTCACCGTCCCCCGTGGCATCGATGACCCGGTCGGCCAGGATCGCCTCGCGGCCCGCCTTCGACTCCGTGACGACGCCGACCACCGCATCACCCTCGAGCAGGGGCGCCACGAAGGTCCGGTGCAGCATCGGGTGAATGCCCGCCTCCCTCACGAGCGTGTCCGCGACCACCTTGAAGCCTTCCGCGTCGATCTCGTACGAGAGCGACTGGGACTCCGCCACCGCCGCGCCCATGGCGTGCGCCCGCTCCTCCAGCTCCCGGCCGATGCCGTTCGCCTCGACGGTGGCCTCGTGGCGGTACCACGCCATCCCCTCCACGCCGACCGCGGTGAGGTTGCCCCCGAAGCAGCCGAACCGCTCGACCAGCGCGACCTCCACCCCCGCGCGCGCAGCGGCGAGCGCCGCGGACAGCCCTGCCGGGCCGGAGCCGACGACGAGCACCTCACACTCGTGCACCACGTCGATCTCCCGCGCTGGCTCCCTCACCGAGCGACCACGAACACGACCCACGGGACATACTCTCCCGGCGAAGAAGGGCGCCCGGCAACACGCACTCGGATCGACTCAGACGTTGATGCGGAACTCCACCCGCGTAGACGGTAGGAGTTCACTGTTGAGGATGTGGCCTCTGACCAGCAGTCATACGCTCAGTAGCGTTTCACATCGTTGGTTGTTTGCGGATTCCTCGCGGACAAGACCGGTCCGAGCGTGTCAGCCCGGTTCTACCTTGAGCCATGACCGGCAACGTCATCCTCGAGGAGCGCCGCGCCGTCCAGGTGCTCCACGACGGTCGGTGGCTCGATGGCTGGCTCGAGGCTTACCGGCGCGACCCGTCGGGGTGGCGGGGCTGCGTTCGCTACTCGGCCGGCGTCGGTCGGACGTACTACCACTGGCGGCCGGAGAGTGAGCTTCGGCGGTCAGCCCTATCGCCACCGCCCACGTCGGTGGCGTCGGGACTCGGGGGGAGCGTGGGAGGCAATGATGTGGTGGATTCTTCTTATCGTCGCCGTGGTTGATATCGGTGTCGCACTCGGCATCTATGAGGTGCGTTCATGCATGAGCCAGGGCACACAGGTCCAGACCGTGACTTCGAGAACCCCTATGGGAAAGCACAGATCTAGGAGACGTTCGTTCAGGCGGCACACTCGGAGCCGCACAGACCGCAATCAAGCAGCAGCCGAGTTATCGCCTGGCCGCGCCGGTTGTTGAAGTCCGCATTTGGTGCACTTCGCGGTGGACCGTCCAGCGTCTCCAGCACAAAGGGTGGGTTCAACCGCTGGCTGAGTATCGGTCATGGATGCAGGTAGAGGTCCTTCCAGGTCGGTACCCCGGTGACGTTGTCTATGTTCATGCCGCCGATCTTGGAACCGTGCAGCAGCGCACTCGCAAGATAGCCTTGGACGACGACCGGGTAGTACTTGGTCATGATCGTCTTGTCGAGGGCTGCCCACGCCGCTGGTTGTGCGTCGATCGGCAGCTCGCTGATCCGATCGATCTCCTTGTCGACGGCGGGTTCGGCGAAGTAGGTGGCGTTGGCGAAACCGTTGGAGTCGAACAGGGGCGGGAACCATGAGGCGCCTGTTGGCCAGTCTGAGCACCAGCCGGTGTTGGTGCGGATGTTGATCGGCGCGCTGGGGTCGTTGTTCACGCTCTCGAATTCGTCGCCGTTCGGGGTGCGGAACGGCGTTACCTTGAACCCTGCCGCTTGGAAGCTTTGCACGAACATGTCCTTGGCCTTCCGCCAGCTGGGGTCGCTGCTGTCGTAGGGAAACGTCAGCTCGTACTGTCCGGGTGCGTAGCCGGCGTCCTTCAGCAGGCCCTTCGCCTTGTCGACGTCGGTCTGACCGGGGTCGGTGTCCAGCACGGAATATGTCTGCCGTGCCGGGAACCCGGGGGGTAGGAGCGTCTGACCCGGCAGCAGCGTGACGCCGAAGGTGAAGCCCAGTGCTGTCAATGCCTCTCTGTACGGGAAGGCATAGCCGATCGCTTGCCGCACCCGGACGTCGGTGATCTTGCGGTAGTCCAGTGAGAGATATGCCGTACACGACGTAGACCCTTCGGTCACCCGGTCCAGTTGCTGCGCTGTCCGGTAGTCGGCTGGCAACGCGTTGCCATAAGTCAGGGAGGTCGGCGCCCTGGGGGAGTCACCCAGGATCGTCGCGTCGACCTGCTCCTGGTTCTTGGTGAAGTCGAAGACGTACCGGTCGGGGTAGGCGTGCCGTCCGGGGTCGGTGTCGGGATCCCACTGCTGGTTGCGGACCAGCGTCAACGACTTACCGGGCGAGAACGCCGCGAACTTGTACGGCCCCGTCGCCAGGGGATGTCTCCAGTACGTCGCCGGGTTGCTTCCCCGTTCCGGGATCGGTCCCATCGCCGGGTACGCCGCCCAGTACGGCATGTCCGGGAACGGCCGTGACTTCTTGATCGTCAGCGTGCTCCCGTCCACCACCACACCGGGATACGCGCTGCCCGTCCGGTACGGCCCCTGATACGTATCACCGTCCAGGAAGTACCTGGTGCTGTACGGCGCGCTATCGGGGAAGGCAGCCCGGTCGAAGGACCGCTTGATCCCGAACGCCACGTCGTCGGCGGTCACCTCGGTGCCGTCCTCGAACCGCACACCGTCGCGGATCGTGAACGACCATTCGGTGAAGTCCGAATTCGGCCTACCGGTGTCAGTGGCGATGTCGGGAACCAGCACCATCGAACCGGTGCCCCGGTCATACACGTACTGCGTCAACGACCGCGTCACCAAACCGCTCAGAAGAGAAACCGCATCGGAGAGGTAGGCCTGCGTCGGGTCCGTCGCGGACAACAAATCAGCGCTCAGCACCGTGATGGTGCCCCCTCGGGCGGCACCCTCTACCGGG
>JBKPNJ010000194.1:0-9487 GCA_046732575.1 Actinomycetota bacterium | reverse complement strand
GCGCGCGTGCGTCTACAGGCCGAGGACGAGGGCCTGGACGTGATCTTCAAGGAGGCCGGTGCCGAGTGGCGCGGCGCCGGATGCTCGATGTGCTTGGGTATGAACCCCGACCAGCTGGCGCCCGGTGAGCGCAGCGCGTCGACCTCCAACCGGAACTTCGAGGGCCGTCAGGGCAAGGGTGGGCGTACCCACCTCGTATCGCCGCTGGTCGCGGCGGCGACCGCGATCAGCGGGCATCTCGCTGCACCGGGAGACCTTCCGCCGCGATGGATGTGAGGAACGGACATGCGACCTTTCACTGTTCACACCGGGACCGCGGTACCGCTGCGTCGCAGCAACGTGGACACCGACCAGATCATCCCTGCCGAGTACCTCAAGCGGGTCACCCGTACCGGCTTCGAGGACGGTCTCTTCGCCGCGTGGCGCAAGGACCCCGCCTTCGTCCTCAACCGACCGGAACACGCCGAGGCCTCCGTGCTCGTCGCCGGTCCCGACTTCGGGACCGGCTCATCACGTGAGCACGCTGTCTGGGCGCTGCTCGACCACGGCTTTCGCGTTGTCGTGTCGCCCCGGTTCGGCGACATCTTCCGTGGCAACTCCGGCAAGGCCGGACTCGTCGCTGCCGAGGTCAGCGAGCCCGTGGTCGAACAGCTCTGGCAGCTGATCGAATCCGACCCTCGTACCGAGGTATCCGTCGATCTGGAGTCTCGTGTGATCAGGGCCGCTGAGATCGAGGCGCCGTTCGCGATCGACGACTACACGCGCTGGCGCCTGCTCCGCGGCCTCGATGATGTCGACATCACTCTGTCCCATGACGCGGACATCCGTGTCTACGAGTCGGCGCGACCCTCCTGGATGCCGAGCACCCTGCTGCCGGGCTGAAGCCACGCTGCGCACTGGTGTCCTATCGAGGCGTCGGAATCCCTTGCCAGGAAGCGGTCTGGCGTTCTTCGACAGTGCGTCATCCATACCGCGGGTCGGGCTCCTCAGTGGTGACGGCGCAAAGCGACTGCAGGGCCGGCTCCCCCGAAGGCGCGGACCGACTCGGAAATTTATCCGCCTCGGGCCACTTTTATGGGCGACGGTCATTGTTTCGGCGCCCGGTTTTCCCTACCGTACTTGGGGAGTCGGGCGTGGGCTCGACACGCGTTCACGAAAGGGAAGCATGTGAACAAGAGTCAGCTGGTCGAAACGCTCGCCGGCAACCACTTCGAGGGCAACAAGCGTGCCGCCTCTCATGCGCTCGAAGCCGTCGTCGACACAATCATGCGTGAGGTGCTGAAGGGGCAGAAGGTGGCGATCACCGGCTTCGGAGCATTCGAGCGGCAGGACCGGCCGTCGCGCATGGTACGCAACCCAAGGACCGGCGAACGCAAACGTGCCAAGAAGACCGCGGTCCCCAAGTTCCGCGCCGGCGCCGAGTTCAAGTCGGTCGTCTCCGGTGCCAAGAAGCTGCCGAAGCTGACCGTGAGCTCTGCGAAGAAGGCGCCTGCGAAGAAGGCGACTGGTCCGTCGACGTCGAGAACGTCGTCCGGCAAGGCGACCTCGGCCCGCTCGACGGGTACGCGCTCGGCAGCCAAGACGACGACCGCCAAGAAGACGACGGCGAAGCGCAGCACCGCGAAGAAGACGACGACTGCGAGGAAGTCGACCGCAAAGAAGGCGTCGTCCTAGCGATCTGAGCCTGCTGTGCGTCGCCTCGTCACAGCGCTCTGTCGATCTTGTCGAGCACGGCAGCGGTTCGTGGACCCACCCCGAAGCCGGCCGCATCGCGCAGGTCGGACGCGGTGTCGACGTCGCGGCGAAGCGTGGACAGCCCGGAGGGATCGATCTCCGTGGCACCGGAGGCTCGGTGGGCCGCGCGGGACAGCCTCCCGAAGGAAGGCTCCAGGGCGACCCCGGGTGCGGCCGTCAGCAGAGTCGTGCCGATGCCTGCCGCGTCTGCGAGAAATGCCCGCGGAACGCGCGAGGCTGCCGCGAGTGCCGTAGCGAGCTCAGCGGGACGCAGAGCGGGGAGGTCCGCCGAGAGGACGGCGACCCAAAGCCCCGGAAGGCCCGAGCGCAGGACCTCCACACCGAACTCCAGAGCAGGGTTCAGCCCCTTGCCGGGCACGTCGGCGACCACCCGGGCACCGACGGCGAGGAACTGCTCCGCGGCGCCGTCGTCGTCGGTCACCACGACCACGTGGTCAACGAGATCGCAGGAGACCACGGCGGCGACACAGTCAGCCGCCATCGCCCTTGCCAGCTCGCCGCGGAACGGACCGGCGAACTCCTGCAGCCGCGACTTGCCGATGTCGCTGTGTTTGACGGGAACGGCGACGCCCCATCGGAACTCCGGCGGCCTCATCTCCACCGATCCTGCCAGGCTCCTCGACACTCCGATCGGGGAGCCGCAAGGATGGGACGGCGCGGCCGCAGCCGCCCACGTGGGAGGAGCCATCGTGGCAAGGATGAAACGCGGGCTCGTGATGGGCACCAGCGCCACCGTGCTGCGACCGCTGATGATGGTGGCCACCAGGCGCGACTGGCGGCGCGCTGACCGGATACCTCGCGACGGCGGGTTCGTCGTGGTCAGCAACCACATCTCGTACGCCGATCCGTTGGTGATAGCGCACCTGCTCTATGACTCCGGCAGGCTTCCCCGCTTCCTGGGCAAGGCGGAGGTGTTCGACGTTCCCGTTCTCGGTCGGCTGCTTGTCGCCGCCGGGCAGATCCCCGTGTACCGCCAGTCGACCGATGCGGCGAGTGCCTTGCGCGCCGCGATCGAGGCTGTCAACCGGGGGGAGTGCGTGGTCGTTTACCCGGAGGGCACGATCACCCGAGACCCGAACCTGTGGCCGATGACCGGCAAGACCGGTGCCGTCCGGATCGCGCTGAGCACCCTGTGCCCGGTGATCCCGATCGCCCAGTGGGGATCGCAGTCCCTGCTGGCGCCGTACTCCAAGAAGCCCGATGTGTGGCCACTGAAGACGATGACGCTGTCCGTCGGGGAGCCGGTGTCCCTCGACGATCTGCGCGACCAGCCCCTGACCCCCGCGGTGCTGCACGACGGGACGGAGCGGTTGATGGATGCCATCACCGACCGTCTCGCCGCGATCCGCGGCGAGACCCCGCCCGCGCACCGCTTCGACGCTCGCTCTTCGCCACAACCGACGATCGGCAAGGCGAGCAAGCGCCAGCGTCGACGGGGGGCCCGGCCACCCGGTGGCACCGGATGACGCGCATAGCCGTGTTCGGAGCCGGCTCGTGGGGCACGGCATTCTCGCTCGTGCTCGCCGACGCCGGCAACGCCGTCACCTTGTGGGGGCGCCGCGAGGAGCTCTGCGACGCCATCACGTCCACCCATGAGAACCCTGACTATCTCCCTGGAGTCGAGCTGCCGTTCTCCTTGCGAGCCAGTCACGATCCAGAGCTGGTGCTCGCGGGGGCCGACATCGTGATCCTGGCGCTCCCGGCGCAGACCCTGCGCGAGAACCTCACCGAGTGGAAGCCCTTCCTCACGCGCGACAGCATCATGGTGAGCCTCATCAAGGGCGTCGAGCTCGGATCGGCGAAGCGGATGACCGAGGTCATCCGTGAGATCACCGGTGTGGACCCGGCCCACGTCGCAGTGGTCAGCGGACCCAATCTGTCCAAGGAGATCGCCGAGCGTCAGCCGGCGGCCAGCGTCGTGGCCTGTGAGGACGCGCGGGCGGTAGTGCGGCTGCAGAGAGTGTGCCACTCTCCGACGTTCCGCCCGTACAGCAACACCGATGTCGTCGGTTGCGAGCTCGGCGGCGCAACGAAGAACGTCATCGCGCTCGCGGTCGGGATGGCGGCGGGACTGGGCTTCGGCGACAACGCCCGTGCCTCGGTCATCACACGTGGCCTGGCCGAGACAGCACGACTCGGGCAGGCAGTCGGCGCGGACCCGATGACCTTCGCCGGACTCGCCGGGCTGGGGGACCTGGTCGCCACGTGCTCGTCGGGGCTGTCGCGGAACCGGAGCTTCGGAGAGAAGCTCGGCCGCGGGATGTCGGTGGAGGAGGTGACTGCGTCGACGCGGCAGGTCGCCGAGGGGGTCAAGTCCTGCCAGTCGATCCTCGACCTCGCGACCCGACATGGCGTCGAGATGCCGATAGTCGAGCTGGTCACCGCCGTGGTGCGCGGCGACATGCTGCCGGCCGAAATGCTCGGAGCCGTGGTGTCACGCGCGGCGAAGCCCGAGCGTGGCTAGCGCCGCTGAGACCGCCTCTGAGCGTGGCGCTATGCCGGCGGCGGGGAGTGGACAAGGGGCGTGAGGGCACTGTCGAGGTCGCGCCACAGGTCGTCGACGTTCTCGATGCCCACGCTCATCCGGACCAGGCCCTCGGGGATGGTCTCGGGTTCGGATCTCCACCTGCGTCGCCGCTCGAACGTCGACTCGACCCCGCCGAGGCTGGTGGCGTGGACCCACAGCCGGGTGGAGTGGACGAGCAGGTCGGCGGCGATGGCTCCGCCTACGGGCTCGATCGCGATGATGCCGCCGAATCCCGGGTAGCGTACCCGCTCTATGGCGCGATGACCCGTGAGCCGGCGGGTGAGCTCCTGGGCGTTGGCCTGCGCGCGCTCGACCCGGAGGTGCAGAGTTCGCATACCTCGCACCGCCAGCCAGGCCTCGAACGGTCCCGGGATGGCGCCGACGCTCCGGCGCTTGCGGTCCAGGGCGTCGAGGGTGGTGGGATCTCGGGTGACCACAGCACCGAGGACGACGTCGGAGTGGCCGGCGAGATACTTCGTCGCGGAGTGCATGACGATGTCCGCACCGAGCTCGAGCGGCCTCTGCAGCAAGGGCGTCGCGAAGGTGTTGTCGACCACGACCACAGCGCCCGCTGCATGGGCACCGTCGACGATGGCCGCGATGTCAGCGACCTCGAGGGCCGGGTTGGTGGGGGACTCCAGCCAGACCAGGGCGGTGTCGTCGCACGCTGCCAGCACCGCCTTCGTGTCCTCGACGTCCACCTGACGCAGCTGGATCCGCCCGCGCTGCTCGAGCTCGGACAGCTGGAACAGGACGCCGTTGTACGCGTGGCGCGGCGCCACCACGGCTTCGCCGGGAGCCACCAGGTCGAGAACGGTGGCCGCCGCGGCCAGGCCGGAGGAGAACGCGAGGCAGCGACCACCCTCGAGCTCGCCGAGAACGCTCTCGAACGCCTCCCAGGTGGGATTCGCGTACCTTCCGTACTCGCGCTCGCCGCCGGCCACGTACGTCGACGCCATCACGATCGGATGGTTCAACGGCGCATCCGGTTGGTGCCCGGGCCGTCCAGCGGTGACCGCGACCGTCGAGGGATGCATGGGCCCGGGCGCGTTGAGCCTCTCGGTGTTCGTCACATCTGCCATTGTCATGCACAGAGATGGGACGCTCGAAGTCAGCAGCCCCGGGAGGATCGTCGAGTCATGAGTGGCAACAGGAAGCCCCGGGTCGCCGTCGTCTTCGGAGGTCGCTCGAGCGAGCACAGCGTTTCCTGCGCCACGGCCGTCAGTGTGCTGCAGGCGATCGACCGCGATGCCTACGAGGTCGTGCCGGTGGGCATCAGCACCGAGGGAAAGTGGGTGCTGGAGAACGCGGAGGTGGACCGGCTCTCGATCACGTCAGGTCGCCAGCTCCCCCAGGTTGACGGAGACCGTGCCGAGGTCGCGCTGGCGACTGGACCGTCGCCGCAGCTGGTGGTCAGCGAGCCGGGTCAGGTGCCGAGCACGCTCGGAGAGGTCGATGTCGTCTTCCCCTTGCTCCACGGCCCCTGGGGGGAGGACGGGTCGATCCAGGGGCTGTTCGAGATGGCGGACGTCCGCTACGTCGGCGCCGGGGTGCTGGCGAGTGCCGTCGGGATGGACAAGCACTACATGAAGGTGGTCTTCCAGGCGCATGGGCTGCCCGTCCTGCCGTACGTCGTGGTCAAGCCACGTGAGTGGGAGCGGGACCGCTCCGCATGCCTGGAGTCGGTCGAGGCGCTGTCGTACCCGGTCTTCGTCAAGCCGGCACGCGGCGGCTCCAGCCTGGGGATCAGCTGGGTGAGCGACCGGGACGGATTGAGCGGTGCGGTCGAGCAGGCACGGGAGTACGACCCGAAGGTGATCATCGAGGCAGCGGCCACCGGTGCTCGCGAGATCGAGTGCGGGGTGCTCGAGTCCTTCGACGACGAGCCGCCCGAGGCAAGCGTCGTCGCGGAGATCGTCGTCGACGGCAGCCACGACTTCTATGACTTCGAGGCGAAGTACCTCGGTGAGGAGCACGTGAAGCTGCTGGTCCCTGCCAGCCTCCCGCCCCTGGTCGGGGAGCAGGTGCAGGACATGTCCCTGCGGGCCTTTGACGCGCTCGGCGCGGAAGGTCTGGCCCGGGTGGACTTCTTCTACCGGGCCGACGGGAGCCTCGTCGTCAACGAGATCAACACGATGCCGGGCTTCACGCCGTCTTCGATGTTTCCGCGGTTGTGGGAGGCGACTGGTCTGGCCTACCCCGCGCTGGTGGACCGGCTGCTGCAGCTGGCGCTGCAACGCCGCACCGGCCTGCGCTGAGATGGGCGCACCGGAGTCGCAGTGAACTGCCGACAGGTGCAGGACGGCTCAGACGCAGGGGCGCTGAACCGCGACGTCGTCTGTGAGGGCGGACGAGATGTCGGCAAGGGCGTTTGCGGCCGGTGTGTACGAGCCCGGCACCGAGATCTCGACATACGCTTCTCGGCCGATCGTGGTGAACAGCCAGCCGTCACCCACGCGGAGACTGAACCAGCCGACGTCGTCGACCACGTCACAGCGTGACGTCCGAGTCAGTCCAGGTGGGCGAGAGACACCGCAGCGCAGCACGATCGGGGGATCTCCCCATGCGGCTGCCGACGCGTGGCCCGGCGCAGGTGACGGTGTCAGGTCCCGGCGGTCCTGGCCCATCACGGTGCCGGGCAGGTCGCCGATCAGCGAATCACACGCCGTCGTCGCAGAGCCGGTGGCGACGGGTGCATGCACGTCGATCGCGGTGCTCCCGGCGCAGCCTGCGGGAAGGGACGCGCAGCAGACGGCGCCCGTCAGCACCGCCATGACGTGGCTAGACGGGCGCCGGCGAAGCACGCTCAGATATGCACCACCGGGCAGGTGAGAGTCCGGGTGATGCCGGGGATGTTCTGCACCCTCGCGACGACCAGCTTCCCGAGCTCGTCGACGTTGCGCGCCTCGGCCCGGACGATGACGTCGTAGGGACCGGTGACGTCCTCAGCCAGTGTCACTCCCTTGACGTCGGTGATCGACTTGGCCACGTCGGCAGCCTTGCCGACCTCGGTCTGAATGAGGATGTAGGCCTGAACCACCACTGTCGTCCTCCGGTACCTATCGGGCCCAGCGGCCGGGCGGGCGGCGGGGCGTCGTCGTCGTACCAACGGCGCTCAGGCTACCGTCTGACCGTCCGACGGGACAGCGGAACCTGATCGCGAGGGTGACACGATGACGACGGCGTTGACGACCAGATGACGACGCGATGACCGGGACGGCACCGCCGCCGCAGCCCACGCTGGCAGATGTGGGCGAGTTCGGCGTGATCGACCTGCTGGTCTCGCGATTCGACAGGGCCGAGGACGTTGCCGGCGACACGGTGGTCGGGCCCGGCGACGATGCCGCGGTACTGGCCGTTCCTGGCGGGCGGGTGCTCGCATCGACCGACCTGTTGCTCGAGCTGCGGCACTTCCGCAGGGACTGGTCCACCGCGAACGACATCGGCCACAAGGCCGCCGCGCAGAACCTCGCCGACCTGATGGCGATGGGTGGCACCGCCACCGCGTTGCTCGTCGCGCTCGCCGCGCCGGCCGACCTGCCGGTGCAGTGGGTGCTGGACCTCGCCGACGGTGTCGCGGAGGAGGCGGCCCGGGTCGGCGCCAGGGTCATCGGTGGAGACCTGAGCCGATCCGACCAGATCGTGGTCTCCGTGACCGCGCTCGGTTCGTGCGCGGCCGACCCGGTGCTCCGCAGCGGGGCGATGGCCGGGGACGTGGTGGCCGTAGCAGGCCGCGTCGGGTGGGCCGCGGCGGGCGTGGCCGTGCTGGCCCGCGGGTTTCGGTCACCGCGGTCGGTGGTGGAGGCTCACCGGCGTCCGGATCCGCCCTACGAGCGGGGGCCCGAAGCCGCAGCACTCGGTGCCACCTCGATGGTGGACGTGAGCGATGGTCTGCTCGCCGATCTCGGGCACATCGCCAGCCGCAGCGGCGTCTCCATCGACCTGCACGGTCAGGCGCTTGACGTGCCGGAGCCCTTGCAGGCGGTGGGCGCCGCGCTGGGCGTCGATCCGATGCGGTTCGTCCTCACCGGTGGTGAGGACCACATGTTGGCCGCGACGTTCCCGGCCGGGACGGAGCTGCCCGCGCCGTGGAAGGTGATCGGAGTCGTGCGCGACGGTGCGGGTGTCACTGTCGACGGGGAGACGTACGCCGGCCAGAGCGGCCACGACCATTTCCGCTGAGCATGTGCCGGCAGCCGCGGCAGCTCTTCTCAGCGGGTGACCTTGCCCGCTTTCAAGCAGGACGTGCAGACGTTCAACCGCTTCGAGGTGCCGCCGATGACGGTACGCACTGTCTGGATGTTCGGGTTGAACCGGCGCTTGGTACGACGGTGGGAGTGGGAGACGTTGTTGCCGAACCCCGGACTCTTCGCACAGATGTCACAGACGGCAGCCACCGGAACTCCTGGAGATGTGGTCGAGACCTGTCGGAAACTACTGAGGCCGTTCACGAGCGAACGGTCAACGGCACAAGAGTATCCGATGGTCCACCGGCCGGACGAATCGTAGGCTCGTCCTCGATGACCCGACCCGTGAACCAGCAGGCGGACCTGCTCGCGCTGTTTTCTCGCTGGTGCGGGCTGGCGCTTCAGTCGCTGGGAGACGCACGCGAGGAGATCGACGCACTCAACGTGTTCCCAGTGGCCGACAGCGACACGGGAACCAACCTGTACCTGACGCTGGAGGCCGCGCTCGCAGCGGTGGGCGCCGCCGAGCCGCCGGACTTCCCGGCTGCGGTCGCGTCTCTCGGCAGGGGTGCCCTGCTCGGCGCGCGCGGCAACTCCGGTGTGATCCTCTCCCAGCTGCTGTGCGCGATGGCCACCACGCTGGTCGCCGACCCGCCACCCCCCGGGTCCGACTCCGGCGCCGCCACCGCGGTCGCCCGGGCACTCACGGCCGCGGTCGACGCCGCCTACGCCGCCGTCGCCGAGCCGGTCGAGGGGACGATGCTCAGCGTTGCCCGGTCTGCCGCCGCGGCGGCCACCACCGCTGCCGGCGAGCCGTCGACCTCCGGTGCTGACGTCGTTCGGGCGGCGGCACGCGCGGCCCGCGAAGCGCTGATCCGGACCCCCGAGCAGCTCGACGTCCTCCGGCTCGCCGGGGTCGTCGATGCCGGCGGGCGGGGCATCTGCGTGCTGCTGGACGCCGCCGAGACCCTCCTCACCGGGCACCGTCCGGAGGGCTGGGCGCCGAGCGCCGGACCTG
>JBKPNJ010000193.1:0-9798 GCA_046732575.1 Actinomycetota bacterium | reverse complement strand
TGCCGCCGAGGACGCTGACCGCCCGCCACAGGGCGAGCGGAGCGGCCTTCCCCTTCAACAAGTGCTGACCGGCCGGCTGGAAAGCGACCGCAGCACGGCTCGCCAGCCGCGTCGCCTCGTCGACGAGCACCGACCCCGGCTCGGCCACGGTCTGCACCCGGGCGGCGGTGTTCACGCGGTCGCCCGCCACCATGCCCTCGCCGTCGGCCGACCATGAGGCCACCTGTCCGGTCACCACACCGGCTCTTGCCGCCAGTCCGGGCAGTCGATGCCGCCCCCCGTACTCGCCAACCGCCTCGACGACGTCCAGACCCGTGCGCACCGCACGCTCCGCGTCGTCGTCGTGGGCGGTCGGTGAGCCCCAGACCGCCACCACCGCGTCCCCGATGAACTTCTCCACCTGCCCGCCGTACCTGGTGACCGCCTGGCGCGCGAGGGCGAAGTATCCCGACAACAGCTCACGCACCTCCTCGGCGTCCAGACGCTCCGACAACGTGGTGTAACCGACGAGGTCCACGAACAGCACCGACACCCATCGCAGCTCCGGAGTCTTGCGCTGACCTCCCGCAGTCAGCTCCTGGGCAGCCGTCTCGGCGTGGAGCGAGTGCCCGCAGTCCCCGCAGAACAGCTGGCCGGCACGGGCGACCCGTCCACATTCAGGGCAGGTCCTGACCAGCGGTGCGCCACACTGGCCACAGAAGCGCTGACCGGCGTCGTTCTCGGCTCCGCACGCCGCACATGGAACCGACACAGAGCCTCCGAGTCCGCAGGGTTCTGTAGGCAGACTACCCAGCGTGTCCGCACCGGGAACGGTCTCGGATCAGGAGGGGGAGCGAAGCTCCGGAAAGTCCTCTTCGGTGTACTCAAGCCCGGCCCGAGTCGCCCGGTCCTGCTCCCCGGCCCGCAGCTCCACCCGTCGGATCTTGCCCGAGATCGTCTTGGGCAGCTCGGCGAACTCCAGCCGCCGGATCCGCTGGTACGACGCGAGATGGTCGCGGGCGAAGCGGAATATGTCGAGCGCGGTCTCGCGGCTCGGCTCGCTGCCGCCGGCCAGAACCACATACGCCTTGGGCACCGCCAGGCGAACCGGGTCGGGGGACGGGACGACAGCCGCCTCGGCGACCGCGGGATGCTCGATCAGGACGCTCTCGAGCTCGAACGGGCTGATGCGGTAGTCGCTGGCCTTGAACACGTCGTCGGACCGGCCGACGTAGGTGATGTAGCCGTCCTCGTCGCGGCTCGCGACGTCGCCGGTGTGGTAGAAGCCACCGCGCATGGCGTCGCTCGTCCGATCGGTCTCGCCCGAATAGCCACGCATCAGGGCGAGCGGACGCACGCCCAGCTCGATGCAGATCTCGCCATCGGCACCGATCTCGCCGGTGACCGGGTCGACCAGCGAGATCACGTATCCCGGCAATGGGCGGCCCATCGAGCCCGGCCTGACCGGCTGGCCCGGCGGGTTTCCGATCTGAGCGGTCGTCTCGGTCTGACCGAACCCGTCGCGGATCGTCAGCCCCCACGCGTTCCTCACCTGCTCGATCACCTCTGGGTTCAGCGGCTCCCCGGCGCTCACGCACTCACGAAGCGCGAGCCGGTACCGGGACAGGTCCGACTGGATCAGCATCCGCCAGACCGTCGGTGGCGCGCAGAACGTCGTCACGTTCAGACGGTCCATCTGGACGAGCAGCGCTGTCGCGTCGAATCGGCTGTAGTTGTAGAGGACGATGGTCGCGCCGGCGTTCCACGGTGCGAACAGGCACGACCAGGCGTGCTTCGCCCACCCTGGCGAAGAGATGTTGAGGTGGATGTCGCCGGGCTGAAGGCCGATCCAGTACATCGTGGACAGATGGCCGACCGGGTAGGACGCATGGGTGTGCTCGACCAGCTTGGGACGCGCGGTGGTCCCGGAGGTGAAGTACAACAGCAGCGGATCGTCGGCGCGCGTGACCCCGACGTCCTCGAGATTCCCCTCCCAGACCTCGCTGTCGGCGTAGCTGACCCAGCCGTCGACCGGATCACCGACGGCGACCCTGGTGCAGTGGTCGGCACTGTCACCGAATCCGGCGCACGAACCAGAGCCGGCGACGACACAGCGGACCGCGCCCCGGTCGATCCGGTCCCGGAGGTCAGCGGGCGACAACAGCGTGGTGGCCGGGATCATCACCGCTCCCAGCCGGATGCAGGCGAGCATGATCTCCCACAGCGCGACCTCGTTGCCGAGAACGAGCAACACTCGGTCCCCGCGAGCCACGCCCCGGTGACGCAGCCAGCCGGCGACCTGGGCAGACCTGCGGGCCATCTCCGCGAACGTCAGCGCGCGCTCGGTGCCGTCCTCCTCGACGATGCGCAGCGCGGTGACCTGGCCCTGTTCCAGGGCGAGCCGGTCGAACCAGTCGGTCGCCCAGTTGAACTCGTCGAGAACGGGCCATCGGAACTCCTGATAGGCCCGGTCATAGTCCTCCCGGCAGGCGAGCAGCAGGTCACGGGCCGCCCGGAATGCGTGCGTGCCTGGGCTCTCCTCGCGCGGTGCCGAGATCTGGTCACTCACCTTGACGACGCCCTCCGGGAATGGGTGCGAGCTCCTGGTCGGACCCTACTCAAGCGACAGCCGCGTGGCACAGGCAACTGCGCGGCCGCCCCTCGGACCGGGGTAGATTCGCCGCGTGGCTGAGGTGGGCTACCCCGCGCATTGGGAAGCCGACGTCGTGCTGCGCGACGGGAGCGCCGCGCACCTCCGGCCGATCCTGCCCGGCGACGCCGACGCGCTCGTCGCCTTCTACTCGAGGGTCTCGGCGCGATCGAAGTACTACCGGTTCTTCGCCGCCTACCCCGAGCTGTCCGACAGCGACGTGCAGCGGTTCACCACTGTCGACCATCATCGCCGAGTCGCGTTCGTCGTGACGGTGGGGCCCCGGATCATCGCGGTCGGCCGGTACGACAGCCTGGACGGCGCGCAGGCTGACGTTGCCGAGGTCGCCTTCCTGGTCGAGGACGCCCATCAGGGACGGGGGCTGGGCCAGCTGCTGCTCGAGCACCTGGCGCAGGCCGGCCGAGAGCGCGGGATACGGTCCTTCGTCGCGGATGTCCTGCCCAACAACACCCGGATGATCCAGAACTTCCGGGCCGCCGGTTACCGCCTCGACGGCGGCTACGAGGACGGCGTCATGCACCTGGTGTTCCCGATCGAGGCCACCGACACCGCCGTCGGCGTGATGCGAGCCCGGGAGCACCGGGCCGACGCCCGGTCCGTGGAACGGATCCTGACCGCCTCCAGTGTGGCCGTCATCGGATCCGGCGAGCCCGCAGAGACCGTCGGCGCAGACCTCGTACGAAACATCGTGGCCGGCGGGTACACCGGACGGGTGTACCCGGTCGGCGTCGGCCTCGGGACGGTCGCCGGCCTCCCGGCGCTCGACTCGCTTCGCGACGTCCCTGGTGGAGTTGAGCTGGCCGTCGTCGCGGTTCCGGCGCAGCGGGCCCGGGAAGTCGTGCTCGACTGTGCGGCCAAGGGCATTCACGGGCTGGTCGTGGTCTCCGGCGGCTTCGCCGAGACCGGGGAGGAAGGACGCGTGCTCCAGCGCGGGCTGGTCGGCCAGGCACGGGCGTACGGGTTACGTGTGATCGGCCCGAACTGCCTCGGCGTGATCAACACCTTGCCCCAGACGTCGCTGAACGCATCGTCCTCGCCCGACATGCCACCGCGTGGCCGAGTGGGGCTCTACTGCCAGTCCGCGGCGCTCGGGGCCGCCATGCTCAGGATGGTCCAGCGGCGCCGGATAGGCCTGTCCACGTTCGTCTCGGCCGGCAACCGGGCGGACGTGTCCGGCAACGACGTGCTGCAGTTCTGGGCGGACGACGACGACACCCAGGTCGTCCTGTTGCACCTGGAGTCCATCGGCAACCCACGCAAGTTCAGTTCGGTGGCCCGCCGGGTGGCGAGCAGCAAACCAGTCGTGGCGGTCAAGTCCGGTCGCACCACGGCCGGCGTGCCGCCCGGCCACGCGGTCCGGCGTACGACGGCGCCGCCGGCCGCCGTCGACGCGATGTTCCGGCAGTCCGGGGTCATCCAGGTTGACACGCTCGATGAGCTGTTCGACGTCGCCCAGCTCGTGGCGTGCCAGCCGCTTCCGAGCGGGCCGCGCCTCACCGTGGTCGACAACTCCGCTGAGCTCGGACTGCTGGCCAGCGATGCGGCGACGGCCGCCGGCCTCGAGGTCCGCGAGCCGGTTCACGTGGCAGCGGGTTCGTCCGCCGCGGTGGTCGGCCGGGCGCTGCGAAAGGCGCTGAGCGCCCCCCACGTCGATGCCGTGCTCGCGGTTCTCGTGCCCGGTCGTCACCACGACGATCAGGCACGGCTCACCGAGGCGGTCACGGCGGCCACGAGCGGGCCGGCGGCCGGCAAGACCCTGATGTGTGCGTTCCTCACCGAGGCGGGCGTGCCGGAGATTCTGCGCGGGTCCGGCGCACCGACGGGCGGCTCGGTGCCGTCGTACCCGGCGCCGGAGCCGGCGGTGCGGGCGCTGGCCCGGGCCGTCGCCTATTCGCGGTGGCTGGCCCGCCCCCCCGGACGGGTCAGCGAGCTCGACCGCATCGACGAGAGCGCGGCCCGGCGCGTCGTTGAACGCGTCCTCACCGGCGCGTCCGGCCCGCAGGCGGCAGCCGCCAAGCTCGATCCGGACTCGGTCCGGCAGCTGCTCGCCGCGTATGGCATCGACCTGTGGCCGCAGGTTCCGGTCTCCACCTGTGAGCAAGCCGTCGCCGCCGCCGAACGGCTCGGATGGGACGTGGTGCTCAAGGCGACGTCTCCGCACGTGCGGCAGCGTCCTGACTTCGCCCATGTGTGGCGCAGCATCGACACCGATGAGCAGATGCAGCATGCCTGGGCGACACTGACCTCGGAGGTGGCCGACGCCGCCGGCGCCGGTTTCGTCGTGCAGCGGATGGCGGGTCGCGGCGTGCCCGTCACGGTGCGGAGCGTCGAGGACGCCCTGTACGGCCCCATCGTGTCGTTCGGTGTAGAGGGCATCGCCAGCGAGGTGCTGCATGACTGGGCGTACCGCATCCCACCGCTCACCGACGTCGACGCGGCCGAGATGCTCCGGGAGATCAAGGCCGCCCCACTGCTGGCCGGGCGACCGAACGGAGCAGAGGTGGACACGGGAGCAGTCGAGGAGCTGATCCAGCGCGTGGCCCGCCTGAAGCACGACCTGCCGGAGGTCGAGGTGCTTGCCCTCACGCCGGTGCTGGCGGGCAGCTCGGGGGTCCGGACGCTTGGTGCCTCCGCCCGGGTCGCCCCCGTCGCCGAGGGGCGCGCGGAGTCGTTCGTCCGGCGGCTGACTTCCGCTCCCACCGACTGATGACCCCCGCGGCGCGCTGCCGGGAAGCTCGCGTGGATACGGCGGCCGGCCGTGCGAGGATGCACCCATGTCGCTGACTTCCTCCGACCAGGTCCGAGACTTGCGTGACGCCCTGAACCACGTCGGCTACTACCCCGACGTGGTCGCGGAGGCCATCGACGATGCACTCGCCGGTGAGCTGGTCTGTGCATGGGTGATCCATCACGAGCCGACCTTCGATCGGGACGAGGTACGCCGTCACCTCACCGTGCTGATGCTCACTCCGTCTCGGCTGATCGTCACCCACACCGACGAGCACCCCGCCGACGACCTGCTCCCCGAGCCGTACGCTTCGACGTCGGCCGAGCAGGTCGCGGTCCGACGGGTCTCCTCGGTCGTCGTGACCCGGATGGTGGCCAACCCGGGCCAGGCGGTCGACGGCAACCAGCAGCGGCCGGGCGTCAGCGAGGTCGTGCTGACGATCGGCTGGGGTACGGCGGGACGAATCGACCTCGAGCCGGCCACCTGCTCCGATCCCGCCTGCGAGGCTGATCACGGCTACCAGGGCACGTTCGCCAATGACGACTTCTCGATCCGGATGAGTGCTGCCGCCGATGGGACCGAAGCCGTCCACCGGCTGCTCGGGTTCGCGCGGGCGCTGTCGTCGGCGACCACACCGTCGGCGTGATCGCCGTGGCCACCGACAAGGTGGTCCTGCCGGAGTACGGCCGCTCGTCGCTGTGTGACGTGCTGCCCTCGATCGCTTCCGCGCTCGGTGTGGCTGGCGAGAGCAACGCGCTGGGACTGCCCAGCTGGAACCGGTTCGTGTTGCTCCTGGTCGACGGCCTGGGCTGGAACCTGCTCAACCGCCATGCCGAGCAGGCGCCGTACCTAGCCTCGCTGCTGGCCGGGGCGACCCGGCTCACCAGCGGGGTGCCTTCCACCACTGCGACGAGTCTGGTCTCGCTGGGGACCGGGCAGTCGCCGGCCGGACACGGGGTGCTCGGCTACACCACCCGGATCCCGGGGACCGACCGGGTCCTCAACGCCCTGAAATGGGACGGCTCCGTGGACCCGCGGGAGTGGCAGCCGCGCTCGACGATCTTCGAGCGCGCCGAGCGTGCCGGTGTGGCGGTATGCGTGGTCAACCGGCGCGCGTTCCGCGGCACGGGTCTGACCGTGGCAGGGATGCGCGGCGGGCGGTACCTGCCAGCCGACACAGGTGGTGAGAGGGTCGCCGCAGCCGTAGCCGGTGCGAGCCCGAGCCGGTCGCTGACCTACGCATACGACAGTGACCTGGACACCACAGGACACAGGCACGGCTGCGCCTCCGATGCCTGGCTCCACCAGCTCAGCCTGGTCGACGCGCTCGCCGCCCGGATGCGTGACGCGCTCCCGCGTGGAACCACCCTGGTGGTGACTGCCGACCACGGCATGGTGGACGTTCCCCCGGATGGGCGCATCGACGTCGATCAGGAGCCGGAGCTGCTCGACGGCGTCCAGGTCTTCGCCGGCGAGGCGCGCTTCCGCCATCTGTACTGCGATCCCGGCGCAGCAGACGCCGTGGCGGCCCGCTGGCGGAGCCGGCTCGGGGCGACGGCGCTGGTGCTGACCGCCGATGAGGCCATCGCCCAGGGCTGGTTCGGGGTGATGTCGCCGCGGGTCCGCCCCCGGCTCGGCGACGTGCTGGTAGCCAGCATGGGCTCCAGCGCAGTCGAGTCCAGCAGCCGGTTCCCGGTAGAGATGTCGCTGATCGGCCTGCACGGGTCCCTGTCAGCGGACGAGATGCATGTCCCCATGCTCGTCGATGCCGGGTGACACCAGTCAGATCACTGGGTCAGATCATTGGGGCTTGCCGAACATGATCTCGTCCCACGACGGGACCGTTCGTCTTGGTTTGCGACCCGTCTTGCGCTCGGCCTTCGTCGCTCCGTCGGCTGCGGACGACCCACCGACCGCCTCGGCGACCACGCTCGGTCGCTCAGCCGAGCTGTCGTCGACCCCCTCCACCGGCTCCCGAATGGCATCGGCCAGCGCGGACATGTCGTCGGGCTCGGCCGGTGGCGGTTGGCCGCTGAGGTCTGCGGACAGGTCGATGGTGGGCTCCCCGTCCTCGATCGAAAGCGGGTCCTCCTCATCCGGGACGGCTGAGAGGCGCCGGGACTGACCTGCCTCACGCGGCTGCGGGCCCTTCGCCGTCGACTGGTCACCGACCAGCCATCGGCCCTCCTCGTCGTCGGGGAGAACGAAGCGCCCGGCGGAGTCGTACTGGAAGCGGCCGATGCGCTCCCGCTCCCCGGACAGGTAGCTGATCTGGACGGTCCAGCGGCCGTCCTCCCTGCGCCACGCGTCCCAGCGCGCGCTGGCCGGATCCACGCTCCGGTCCCGCAGCCGCGCGGCCACTGCCTCGCCGAGGAGACGCCCTGGCCCGTCACCACGCTTGCGGCGTACCGGCGACCGTTGGGCGCGCTCGGCGACGTGGGACCGCTCCGCCATCACCGGTACGGCGTACCCCAGGATCTTGTCGACCCCGACGCCGGCGAGCTGTGCCACTGCCTCCGGGGTCTCACCGGCCCGGATGCGGGACTGGATGTCTCGTGGGCGCAGGGCGCTGTTCATCTGAATCTCCAACTGGCCGAGCCGGGGGCGGTCGCCACGCAGTGCGGCACGCAACCGACCGTCGGCGGGAACCGCGAACTTCTCGCCGGTGTCAGAGACGAGGACGAGGTGCTGGCCGTCCTCGCTCAACCCCACAGGTTCGAGGTCGCGCATGGGTGTTCCGCCTCCTGATGTTGCGACCATCCTGTACTGGCCCGGCCGATGCGCCAAGACCCCGCGCCGGACCCGTCGGGTATCGGTCCGCCACGTCAACCCGGCGTGCACCCGGGCTCCGCGGTGATGACGGTCGGCCGGCGAGTTGCCAGCGCCACCATGGCGCCGAGCAGGCCGGCACAGGCGGGTACCAGGAACGCGAAGCTCGCACCGCGCACGTCGATGACATGACCGGCGACGGCGGCGCCGGGCGCGAGGCCTGCGGCGATCCCGGTGGTGACCCACGAGATGCCTTCGGTCAGCCTGCTCGCGGGCACGGTCGCCTCGACCAGCGACATCGTCGCGACCAGCGTGGGCGAGATCGCGAAGCCGGCCAGGAACAGCAGGCCGGCGAGTACGAGCAGGTTGCCTGCCAGCGGCAGCGGCAGCATCACCATCGCCATCGCTGACATGCCCCAGCGGAACCGCGTGGCGGCGGCGGCCCGCCAGTCCACCAGCCCGGTGATGAGACCCGCCAGCAGGCTGCCGAGCGCCCAGGTGGCCAACAGGACTCCGGTGACGCCGCCGTGCCCGTGTTCGCGGGCGAAGGCGACGGTGACCACCTCGGTCGCCCCGAAGAGGGCGCCCAGGCACATCGTCGCCAGCGCGACCGGCGCCAGCACCCTCCAACCCAGCGGTGGTCGCGACCCGTTCGCCCGGTCGTGTCGGCGCACCGTGGGCTCGGTCCCGCGCTGACCTGCCAGCGCGTACGTACCGACGACACCCAGCGCCGCGGTCGCCGCGAGCCCGGCCAATGGATGCACATCGGTGGCGAGCACGGTCACCAGGACGGGGCCGACGATGAACACCGCCTCATCCACCATCGCCTCGAACGCGTACGCGGTCTGCAGCTGTGAGGTGCCGGACAACAGTGCCGCCCATCTGGCCCGGATGCACGGGCCGATCTGCGGCAGCGCCGCTCCGGCCAGGGCCGCGAGCAGATGCGGCACCGGCGTCGGTGCGGCCAGCTCGATCGCGACGATCAGCGCGACGAGGGCGGCTGCGAAGACGGTGATCGTGGGCGGCAGCGCCCGGTGCTGCCCGAACCTGTCGGCCAGCCGCCCCTGCGCCGGTGACGTCGCGGCGGCGGCTATCACGTACGACGCCGACACCGTGCCTGCGTAGCCGTAGGAGCCGCTGCGCAGCGAGACCAGCAGCACGATGCCGAGACTCACCATCGAGATCGGCAGCCGGGCCACCAGGCCGGACATGGAGAACATCAGGGCACCGGGCATCGCCAGCACGCGGCGGTAGGGCGACAGCACGGGCGTTCCTTGACCGGAGTGAGAGCGCGACGACGTAAGGCGCGTGAGGTAGGTTTTCACGTTACCCGTCAACGGCTGACAGGATCGCTGACATGTCCGAGCACGCAGCCGACTCGCGACCGTACGACGCCATGCTGGTGGTGTCGTTCGGTGGTCCGGAGGAGCCCGGCGACGTGCTGCCGTTCCTGGAGAACGTCACCCGGGGGCGAGGGATCCCACGTGACCGGCTCGAGCAGGTCGCGGAGCACTACTTCGCGCTGGGCGGCCGCAGCCCGATCAATGACCAGTGCCGTGCTCTGGTGGCGGCGGTGCGCGCCGACTTCGACGCCCACGGCCTCGATCTCCCGATCTACTGGGGTAACCGGAACTGGGACCCCTACCTCACC
>JBKPNJ010000192.1:0-6722 GCA_046732575.1 Actinomycetota bacterium | reverse complement strand
GACCAGGCCCGTCGTCCCGTACGGCGGTGTGCTTGACCAACAGGACCGCGCGGGCGCCTGCAAGCAGTGTGTCGAGCATCTCCTCGACCGTGTGGAGCTGGTGCAGCTGGGAGGTGGTGGCGAACAGAGCCGTCAGCCGGCGAGCGTTCTCACGTCCCCTGGTGACGGAGCGAGCCGCCACCAGCATCGTGGTGAGTGGCACAAGCAGCAGAAAGATGCCCCACCACGGCTGGCTGCGGATCACCAGTGCCGCGAGATATCCCAGAGAGTCGACCGCGACGAAGCACGCTGCTCCGATCAGCGCGTCGGGTTGGACGATCTGCGCGAGAAACGGCGTCCCCTCCTCCAGGCTCACCGAGACCGCGGAGACGAAGAAGTCGAAGGCGAAATAGCCCGCGCAGCCGAGTCCTACCGCAATGACCTCGCGCGGGGTCGAGAGGGCAGGACCGCGTAGGGCGACGATGATCAGTAGCGCGAACGCGCCGCCGGACACGCCCAGACCGATGTTGAACCGTTTGGCGGCCAACCGCTTGCCGTTGATCGCCTGCGAGAGGATCACTCCCACTGACCAGAGCGACAGGGCGACGGCTGGTTCCGCCGTGCACGCCAGCAGTACCAGAACGCATGCCTCGAACCCGATCTCTATCGCCCCTACGTGGCGATCCAGGAGCAACGGGAACCGGGCGATCAGCAGGATCAGGGGAACAGCGAGCACGGCATACCACGGGGTGATCCATCCCCGCTCGGTCGTGAGCCCCGCGGAGACGGTGAAGATGACCGCCCCGAGGACCAGCAGTGCCGTGTCGAAGCCACGACTCACGGCGCGTTGTGCGCTGGAACCTGGATCCGCCGTCACCGGCACGAGGACGTCGACGAGGGCGTCCTGCGGTGCCTCGTCGGTATTTGCGGATAGTGTATGAGTCATTACCCACAGTATCGGGGATAAACGCGCTGTATGCGACCTGATCACCGTCAGCGCGGGCGATTCTTTACGGGCCGTGCCGGTCAGCTGACGAAGACGTCCACCGCGTTCGAGGTACGGCCGGTCGCTTGGTCGACGACCCGCAGCGAGTTCCGTCCGGTACGGCCAAGCTGGACGTAGGTCTGAAACGTGCCAGCGCTGACGGTGGCTGAGGTCGGAAAGTCGACCCAGACGCCCGACTCGCGCCGCTGTACCTGCAAGGTCGCCTGGCCGGAGTCGGGATAGCGCCCGGTGAGCGTCACGCGATCGAAGATGCCGACTCGCACCGGTTCGGCCGTGAGCCGTATCGGCGTCTGCCGGACGGTCGGATGCTGGCCGCCCCCGGGCGGGGTGGCCGACTCCGACGGGGAGCCGTTGGGGTGCCGATGCTTGTGGTGGCCTTGCAAGGGATCGGTGGTTGGAACGACCGGTGCCGTCGTGCGCGCGGTGGGTGTCGTCTCGGGCAGCACGCCGGAGGCGTTGAGCAGGGTTACCGACACCAGAGCGACACCGCCGCCGATCAGCACCGCTACGGCGAGAACGAGGGCGGACACCTTGAGGATCTGTCGGCGCACAGATTCATTGGGTTCGGTCAAGACCGGCCGGGGCTCCTTAGGTTCTCCGAGGTTCGCGAAACGGCCATGATGTCACGCGCTCGCCCGGGCCCCCGGAGCACGCAGCAGGGTCGTGGGCCTAGACGATCGGAGGAGGCCCGTTCAGCGTGACCGTCGGCGAAGGGTGATGGGAGGGCGACGGAGTGGGCTCGGATGGGGTCGGAGTGGGCGAGGGACTGCGTGTCGGCGTTGGCGAACCGGTGGGCGTGGCGTCTGAGGGCCTGGTGGGCAGGGGGACACGTGACGGCGGCTGCTGCCCGAAAAGCCACAGCGCGATGAGGATCGCCAGCGTCGCGAGTACGGCGATCAGCAACAGGGCTACCAGGTAGGCAAGCCGGGACGCCGTGTTGAGCGTATCGGGCCACGGCAGCGGCCACAGCCGCCAGAAGCCCGGACCGAGGCGCCGATGCCAGTGCGGGACGAAGTCGGGCCCCCGGGCAGGCCGGACCGGCGCACCCCGCAGCGCAACGTCGGCGATCAGACCGCGGACGGCGGGCGGTATGTCACCGTCGGTAAGCGGGACGGCCACCCAGGGAGCGACCTCCGGGTCGACCTCGGAGCCGGCGATCTGGCCGGGATCGGTCTCGCCGACCAGCGCCAGGGCCCGCAGGAAGCGCCCCCTCGCGGCGGGATCGGCGTGCGCCCCGGCGCCCAGGATCAGGACCGCTACCGACTCGGCGGGATCGCCGGCGCCGACGCCGCGATACACGACACCGGTGTCGTCGACCAGCAGCCGGCCCTCGAGACGGAACGCGCCGAGCCGTGGCGGGTCGTCGGGCTCCAGCGGTTGCACCCCCGAGAGCCCGCCCATGGCCGACATCATCCTCCGTCCGAGACGTGGAGCATCCACGATGCCGCGCATCTGATGGAATGGGCTCCGTCGAGCGTACGACGTGACGGGGACGCTACGGGGAGGAGGCGGCCGGATGACCGCTGGTTTCACGCCGGAGAGCCAGGCCGAGTCCGCACCGCCACCGGCGGATGCGCTCGACCCCGCGCTGGTCCGCGACGCGCTGATCGAGGTCAAGCGGATCATCGTCGGGCAGGAACACATGGTCGACCAGCTGATGGTGGCGCTGATCGCCAAGGGACACTGCCTGCTCGAAGGAATTCCCGGCGTGGCCAAGACGCTGGCGGTGCGGACCTTCGCGACAGTGGTCGGTGGGTCGTTCGCCCGGGTGCAGTTCACCCCTGACCTGGTGCCGTCCGACATCGTCGGCACCCGCATCTACCGGCCGAGCAAGGAGACGTTCGACGTCGAACTCGGCCCGGTGTTCGTCAACTTCGTACTCGCGGACGAGGTCAATCGGGCGCCGGCCAAGGTGCAGTCGGCGATGCTGGAGATGATGGGGGAGCATCAGGTCTCGATCGGTGGCCACACGTTCGTGCTTCCTGAGCCGTTCATCGTGATCGCCACCCAGAACCCGATCGAGTCCGAGGGTGTCTATCCGCTGCCGGAGGCACAGCGCGACCGGTTCCTGCTCAAGGTCGACGTCGACTTCCCTCGCGGGCACGAAGAGCTCGAGATCCTCAGACGGATGAGCGTCGACCCGCCGTCTCCGCACCCCGTCCTGACGCCCCAGCACATTCGTGCCCTCCAGCGACGCGCGGAGTACGTCTTCATGCACAACCTGGTCGGCGAGTACATCGTCCGGCTGGTGCTGGCCACCCGCCTGCCCGGCGAGTTCCACTTACCGGACATGGAGGGCGTCATCGAGATCGGAGCCAGCCCGCGCGCCACCCTCGGGCTGGCCGCTACGGCGAGGGCCGTCGCGCTCATGCAGGGCCGCGACTACGTTCTGCCGGCCGATGTGCAGGGCGTCGCGCACGATGTGGTGGCCCACCGGCTCGTGCTCACATTCGATGCGATCGCGGACGGCGTCAACCCGCGGCATGTGGTCGACCGGATCCTGGCAGCCGTGCCGCCGCCGCAACCGGTGTGGCCGGACCAGAGCGACGTCTCCCAGCCGGAGTTCGTGTGATCGAGCCGCTCGAGCCGATCCCGCTGTCGCGGCTCGCTCCCGAGCGGGCGCTGCGCGGGCTCGAGCTGCAGATCGTCCGGCGCCTGGAGGGCTTCCTGCAAGGTGAGCACCTCGGTCTCTTTCCCGGCCCGGGTACGGATGTGGGTGAGGCACGGCTGTACCGCCCCGGTGAGGACGACGTACGACGTATCGACTGGAACGTCACCGCTCGCACGACTGTCCCTCACGTCCGGGACGTCATCGCCGACCGGGAACTGGAAACGTGGGCCCTGGTGGACATGTCGGCGTCGATGGACTTCGGCACCGTGCGGCTCGAGAAGCGGGATCTGGCGGTGGCCGCGGTGGCCACCGTGGGATTCCTGACCTTCCGGCTCGGTGACAGGTTCGGGGGCTATGTCCTGCGCGACGGCCGGCTTCGCCGCTGGCCGGCCAGAGCGGGTCGGCTGGCGCTGTACGGGTTGCTGCGCTCGCTGCTCGCAGAGCCGCGCGCCGGGCGTAAGGAACGGTCGGCGGACCTCGCCGACGCCATCACGTCGGTAGCGCGCAGCCAGCGCAAGCGGGGTCTGCGAGTCGTCGTGTCCGACTTCCTCGACCTCTCCGACGCCTCCGACGACCCGGACAGCCCTCCGCCATGGGAACGCTCGATGCGTCAACTGGCGGCGCGGCACCAGGCGCTGGCCGTCGAGGTCATCGACCCGCGAGAGCTGGACCTGCCCAATGTCGGCGTCGTGTCACTTGTGGACCCCGAGAGTGGCGAGGTCCGCCAGCTCAACACCGGCAGACGAGCCGTCCGTGAGGCGTACTCACGGGCCGCCAGGCTCCAGCGGGAACGGACGAGACGCTCGCTTCGTCGAGCCGGCGTGGCGCATCTGGTGCTCCGCACCGACCGCGACTGGGTCGCGGACACCGCCCGGTTCGCGCTCTCACACCGCCGGGTGGCTCAGCGGTTGCACACACCACCCAAGGGCGTGTCCACGTGACCTTTCTAGCTCCGGAACGGCTGTGGCTTCTGCTGGCGGTGCCGTTGCTGCTGATCGTCTACGTCGCGCTCCAGCGCCGGCGATCCAGCTATGCGGTGCGGTTCACCAACCTCGCGCTGCTTGACCGGATCGCGCCGCGGCGCCCTGCCTGGGGCCGCCATATCGCCGTCGGGCTCTCACTGTTGAGCGTCGCGATGATCGTCGTGGCCTTCGCCAAGCCGACCGGGCCCACTCGGGTGCCACTGGAGCGGGCCACCGTCGTCGTCACCATCGACGAGTCGCTGTCGATGGGTGCCGACGATGTGTCCCCCAGCCGGCTCGACGCCGCGAAGAAGGCGGCCAAGAGCTTCATCCAGCAGCTACCGACACAGTTCAACGTGTCGGTGATCGCGTTCGCGCGGTCCGCCGCCATCCTTGTCGCACCGACGCTCGACAGGAGCGCGGCGTTCCGGGCGATCGACGGTATGCACCTCGCCGAGTACACCGCAACGGGGGAGGCGCTCTTCACCTCGCTGGACGCGATCAAGCTCGCGCCCCCCGACGCCGCGCATCCTGACGAACCGGCACCCGGACGCATCGTCTTGATCTCCGACGGGAAGAAGACGTTCGGGCGGTCCCCGTACGCCGCGGCCCGGCTGGCGAAGCGGCGCCACATCCCCGTCTTCACGATCGCCGTGGGCACCAAGGACGCCGTCATCGACTCCCACGGCCAGCAGATCCCGGTGCCGGTCAACCAGAGCCAGCTCAAGAGGATCGCGCAGCTGGCCGGCGGCCAGAGCTACATCGCGGGCTCGTCAGAAGCCCTGTCCGCGGTCTACGACAACCTCAGCCACTCGTTCGGGTACACGACTCAGGAACGCGAGATCACCGCCCGCTTCGTCGGCTACGCGCTCGTGCTGGTGCTGGGGGCAGCCATCGCCGTCGTGCTTTACAGCTCCCGGCTGTCCTCCTGACCCGGCGGCTCGAAGCGGTGGCCCTGCCGCGCCGGACGCGTGCATGCGCGCATCCCGGAAAGGGCTGGTGCTGGTGTGAGTGTGAAGAGTGCGGCACAATGGCATCGTCACCGGGAACCTCGTCCCGTCGAGACCGCTGGGGAAGGCGAATCTCGAGCCTGTGGGAGGATCCGGTGGCCAGTCGTGCAGCCACGCGCGGAGTGTTGTTCGTCCACTCCGCGCCGTCGGCCGTGTGCCCCCATGTCGAGTGGGCGGTCGGCGGTGTCCTCGGTCTACGCCTCAACCTTTCCTGGACCCCTCAGCCGGCCGCCTCGGGCACCTACCGCACCGAATTCAGCTGGCAGGGCGAACCGGGGACCGCAGCCAGGCTCGCCTCGTCCTTGCGCGGATGGAGCCAGCTGCGCTTCGAGACCACCGAGGAGCCCAGCAGCGCTGCCGAGGGCGCCCGGTTCTCGTACACGCCCGAACTCGGCATCTTCCACGCAGTGATGGGTCTGCACGGCGACATCGTGATCCCGGAGGACCGACTGAGGTCTGCGGTGTTGCGCGCCGGACCAGGCGGCACGGCGTTGGCAGCCGAGATCGACCGACTGCTCGGCCAGCCCTGGGACGACGAGCTCGAGCCGTTCCGTCACGCGGGAGAGGGAGCACCTGTTCGGTGGCTCCACCACGTGGTCTAGAGCGGGATATTGCCGTGCCGACCGCGCACCGGTCCGGCGGCGGAGTCCGGTCCGGGGACGGTCGGGGAGTCGCGCAGCGCCGAGGCGATCGCGGCGGCGATCGCCGACCTGGAGCGGCTGGGCTCCACGACCTCGTCCACCACTCCGATCTCGACGGCGCGGTCGACGCTACCGGCGATCTTCTCGTGCTCCGCGGCGAGCTCGGTCTCCACCTGTGGCCTGATGTCGGGGGCGACGTCGGCCAGCTTGCGTCGGTGCAGGATGCGTACCGCCGCGATCGCGCCCATCACCGCGACCTCGGCGCCAGGCCAGGCGAACACGCGAGTCGCTCCCAATGCTCGTGAGTTCATCGCGATGTACGCGCCGCCGTACGCCTTCCGGGTCACCAGCGTCACGCGGGGGACGACCGCCTCTCCGAACGGGTGCAGCAGCTTGGCGCCGCGGCGCACGACCCCATCCCACTCCTGCCCGACACCGGGCAGATAACCCGGGACGTCCACGACGACGATCAGTGGCAGCCCGAAGGCGTCGCACATCCGGACGAACCGGGCC
>JBKPNJ010000191.1:0-11763 GCA_046732575.1 Actinomycetota bacterium | reverse complement strand
CCGGGGTCGGTGCTCGTCGACGAGGCGACGCGGCTGGCGAGCCGTGCTGCGGTCGCTTTCCAGCCGGCCGGTCAGCACTTGTTGAAGGGGAAGGCCGCTCCGCTCGCCCTGTGGCGGGCGGTCAGCGTCCTCGGCGGCAATGGCGGCTCGCACGGCATCGACGGGCTCGAGGGCCGAATGGTCGGCCGGACCAGGGAGCTGGCGCTGCTCAAGGACCTCTTCGATGGATGCGCGGAAGGAGGGCGGGCCCGGCTGGTGACGCTGACCGGCATCCCGGGGGTCGGCAAGTCGCGGCTCGGCCGGGAGTTCGAGAGGTATGTCGAGGGGCTGCCGGCGAACGTGCTGTGCCATCGGGGACGGTGCCTGTCCTACGGGGACGGAGTGGCGTTCTGGGCCATGGCCGAGAGCATCCGGCAGAGGTTCGGCATAGCCGAGGATGCTCCCTCCGACGTGGCAGCGGTCAAGCTCGCCGAACATCTGCCCGCCTGGGTCCCCGACAGTGACGAGCGACAGTTCGTGGCGCCGGCGCTGGGAGTGCTCGTCGGCGCGTTCCGCGGGGACCTGTCGCGGGAAGAGCTGTTCGCCGGCTGGCGGCTGTTCCTGGAGAAGCTGACGGTGGCCGGCCCTGTGGTCCTCCTCATCGAGGACGCGCAGTGGGCCGACGCCGGGCTGGTGGACTTCATCGAGTACGTACTCGACTGGTCCGCTGACTTCCCGCTGTTCATCGTGTTGTTCGCCCGACCGGAGCTCGCGGAACGATTTCCCGGCTGGTTGTCCGGCCGGGGGAACGTCACGAACCTGCGCCTGGAACCCCTTGCCGCGCCGGTCATCGCCGAGCTGCTGAACGAGCTGGTCCCGGGTATGCCACCCGCCGCCACCGAGCGGGTCGCTGCACGGGCGGAGGGCGTTCCGCTGTTCGCGGTGGAGCTCATCCGCTCCCTGGTCGACCGCGACATCGTGGTGCCCCAGGGCGGGACGTACCACCTGGTCGCCGAGCTGGGGGACCTGGACATCCCGGCGAGCCTGACCTCACTGATCTCCGCCAGGCTGGACGGGCTGCCGGCGGCTGAGCGAGAGGCCGTGAAAGCACTTGCTGTGCTGGGGACGAGCTTCGCCCGGCGGGCAGTACCGGCGGTCCTCACCGGTCCGGAGGCCGACATCGACCGGCTCTTGCGTGCGCTCGTGCGCAAGGAGATCCTCACCGCCCGGCACGACCCGTTGTCCCCCGAGGGCGGCACGTACGCATTCACCCAGAACGTGCTGCGGAAGATCGCCTATCAGACGATGACCAAGCGGGAACGAAGGGATCGGCACCTGGAAGTCGCGGCCTATCTTCGCCGAGCCTTTCCCGATGAGGGCGCGGAAGTCGCGGAGGTGATCGCCGCCCACTACCAGGAGGCCCTCACCGCGATGCCGGTGCACTCGGATGCGGAAACCGTGCGCGGGCAGGCAGTCGACGCCTTCGATCGTGCCGGGAGACGGGCCGCCGAGGTCGGGGCCCCCGAAGCGGCTGAGACCGCCTACCGCACCGCAGCGCGACTCGCCGTCGGGGAGCCCGATCGGCTCAGATTCACCGCCGCGGCGGGTGACATGGCTGGGCGGGCCGGGCGGCACGAGGATGCGCTGGCCTTGTTCGAGGCGGTCGAGCGCGCCCACCGGGCCGCCGGCCGGCCAGAGCGCGCCGCCGCGCTGGCGCACGGCATCGGCCACGCGCTGGGCCGCCTGGGGAGGACTGAGGAGAGCGCTCAACGCATACGCGAAGCCCTCGACACACTTCGCGAGCATCCCGACGGGGCGGTCGAGGCCCGACTGCACTGCGACCTCGCCTTCTTCCTGGCCCGCCCACGAACCGATGAGGCGCTCGAGCATGCCGAGCAGGCGCTTGCGCTGGCCGAAGCACTCGATCTTCCCGAGCAGCTGGGGACCGCGCTGCAGACCAAAGGCACGATCCTGGGACAACAGGGCCGTGTCGTCGAGGCCGCAGCCCTGTTGACGGCGGCCGTCAGCTACGCGGAAGAGAAGGGCCTGACCTGGGCCGAGAGCATCGCGCGCGTGAACCTCGGTGATCTGCTGTACCAGAGCGATCTGCCTGGGGCGGAGGAGCACACGCAGGCGGCCGCCGACCTGCTGCACCGGCTCGGGGAGAGGGACGAGGCATTCGCCCTCGGGAACCTCGCCTTGATCCAGTTCTACGCCGGCAAGTGGGACTCCAGCCAGCGCAGCGCGGAGCGGGCCGTTGACGTGGCCCGCGCGCAGACCGCCCGGACTCTCGGCTCGTTCGCACTTGGCGTCCTGCTCGCCGTCAGGGGCGACCGGTACGGCTTGCAGGCACAGCTCGCTCGTCTCGCGGACGCGGCTGCGCGCAGCGAGGACATCCAGGAGCGGTGTTCTCACGGCGTCATCGAAGCGGCGGCGATGCTCGCCGACGGCAGGCCAGACGAGGCGGTCCGCGCGGCTACCCGCACGGTGCGCGCTGCCTACCCGGTCCTGCGGATGCGCAACGACGGCTTCCGGTTCGGATGGCCCCTGGCCCTGGAAGCGGCGCTGGCCGCTGGTGACCTCGGTGCGGCCGATCAGCTGCTCGTCATGGTGAGCAACGCGCCAAGGGGGCACGTCCCCCCCTATCTGTGGGCGCAACAGGCGCGCTACCGGGCCCTGATAAGCGCCGCCCGGGCCGACTCGACCGGCGTCGAGACCGATCTGCGCTTCGCGATCGATGCCATGCGCGGCTTCGGCTATCCGTACTGGACCGCCCGGGCCCAGGCCGACCTCGGCCGGTGGCTGGTCACGCAGGACCGAACCGCGGACGCCGAGCCGCTGCTGTCGGAGTCCGTGGCCGCGTTCGCGCGGTTGGGTGCGGAGTCCGACCTGCAGAGGACTCAGCCGCTGGTCTCGGGGCATCCTGCCTGAGCGCGCCAGCGGCCCATGTTTCGCCGCGAGTCCGGACACGTCACCGGTCCGCTGTCAGCGAGAATAGGCATTTCCGACCCGGTTCGAGAACAGCGAGACACACACGATGGCAAGTAGGTCGAGGACAGTCGAGCCCGACGACTCCGAGGAGCGGATTCTCGACATCGACGTCGGGGAGGAGATGCGCTCGAGCTTCCTGGAGTACGCGTACTCGGTCATCTACTCCCGGGCGCTGCCGGACGCCAGGGACGGACTGAAGCCGGTCCAGCGTCGGATCCTCTACACGATGGGTGAGATGAACCTGCGGCCCGACCGCGGGCATGTCAAGAGCGCCCGGGTGGTCGGGGAGGTGATGGGCCGGCTGCACCCGCACGGCGACGGTGCGATCTACGACGCGCTGGTCCGGATGGTGCAGCCATGGGCGATGCGGGTACCGCTGGTCGACGGCCATGGGAACTTCGGGTCACCGGACGACCCACCGGCGGCGATGCGGTACAGCGAGTGTCGGATGGCGCCGCCGGCGCTGCCGATGACTGTCTCGATCGACGAGAACACCGTCGACTTCAAGCCGAACTACGACAGTCGCGAGACCGAGCCCGTGGTGCTGCCGGCGGCGTTTCCCAACCTGCTGGTCAACGGCTCGGCGGGGATCGCCGTGGGAATGGCCACCAACATCGCGCCGCACAACCTGGTCGAGGTGGTTCAGGCGCTGCGCCATCTGATCAAGCACCCCGATGCCGACCTGGACGACCTGATGCGCTTCGTGCCCGGCCCCGACCTGCCGACAGGCGGCAAGATCATCGGCCTTGACGGCATCCGCGACGCGTACGAATCGGGCCGCGGCTCCTTCCGGATGCGCGCGACGGCGCGCATCGAGAGCGTGAGCTCTCGGCGCAAGGGGATCGTGGTGACCGAGCTGCCCTACAACGTCGGCCCGGAGCGGGTCATCGAGCGGATCAAGGGGCTCGTGCAGTCGAAGAAGCTGCAGGGCATCGCCGACATCAAGAACCTCACCGACCGCGAGCACGGCCTCCGCCTCGTCATCGAGGTCAAGAACGGGTTCTACCCGGAGGCGATCCTGGACCAGCTGTACGCCCAGACGCCGATGGAGGACTCGTTCGGGATCAACGCCGTCGCGCTGGTCGACGGCCAGCCTCGGACGCTCGGCCTCAAACAGCTGCTCGAGGTCTACCTGGCGCACCGCTACGACGTCGTGCGCCGGCGGACGGTGTTCCGGCGTGACAAGGCGACCGACCGTCTGCACCTGGTGGAGGGGCTTCTGCTGGCCATCGTCGACATCGACGAGGTCATCGAGCTGATCCGGTCCAGCGAGAACGCCGAGGAGGCAAAGGCCCGGCTGATCCAGGTGTTCGACCTCTCCGAGGTCCAGGCCACCTACATCCTCGACATGCCGCTTCGTCGGCTGACCCGGTACTCCCGGCTCGAGCTGGACCGGGAACGCGCCGAGCTCGAGCAGGCGATCGCCGGCTTCAGCGCCGTCCTCGACGACGAGTCCCGGCTTCGGGACCTCGTCTCCGATGAGCTTGCCGAGGTCGCGAAGTCACACGGCACCCCGCGCCGGACCGTCCTGCTGGAGTCCGCCGGGCAGCCGGCGCGGTCCGCGGTCCCGCTCGAGGTGGCCGATGAGCCGTGCCTGGTCCTGCTGTCGTCGACCGGGCTGCTGGCCCGTACCTCTCCAGAGCAGCCGGCCGGTGCCGGCGGGTCCCGCGCCCGGCACGACGTGGTCACCAGCGCCGTCCGGGCGACGGCCCGCGGACAGGTAGGGGTGGTCACCAGCGCCGGGAGGCTGATCCGGCTGGGTGTCGTGGACCTGCCCGCGCTGCCTGCCACGGCGGAGGCGCCGCATCTGCAGGGCGGGGCGCCGGTGAGCGAGTTCCTGTCGCTGCAGCCGGGTGAGCGGGTCGTGTGCCTATCGACGTTGGAGGGCGACTCAGCCGGGCTGGCGCTGGGCACCGCGGCCGGGGTGGTAAAGCGGGTCATGCCCGACCACCTGACGAACAAGGACTCCTGGGAGATCATCAGGATGGTCGACGGCGACACGGTCGTCGGCGCCGCTGAGCTTCGAACCGGCAACGAGCAGTTGGTGTTCGTCAGCTCCGATGCTCAGCTGCTGCATTTCAGTGCGGCGGGGGTACGTCCACAGGGCCGCACCGGCGGAGGAATCGCCGGCGTGCGGCTGGCGCCGGATGCCAGGGCCGTCTTCTTCGGCGCGCTCGACAACGATGCCGACGCGGTGGTCGTCTCGGTGGCCGGTTCAGGGTCGGCGCTGCCCGGGACCGAGGCCGGTGCGGTCAAGGTGACACCGTTCGGGGAGTATCCGGCGAAGGGGCGCGGCACCGGTGGAGTCCGCTGCCATCGGTTCCTCAAGGGCGAGGACACGCTGCTGCTCGCCTGGGTGGGCCTGCCTCCGGCCAAGGCGGCGGCGGCCAGCGGCGCCGCGATCGACCTCCCCGAGGCGAACGGTCGTCGCGACGGCTCAGGTGTACCTGCCGCGCAGCCGATCGCCGCCGTCGGTGGCGTGATCCGGGCTTGACCAGCGCGATCCGCGCGCGGCCGAGTGGAGTCCGGTCGTTGCAGCACCCGGCATGGCAGGCTAGGCGCATGTCCCGGGCGATCACGCTGTTGGTCTGGCTGGTGTGCCTGACCATCGGGGCGCTCGGCATCGCGTCGTGCAGCAGCGACGACTCCGGCGGCCCGACGGGGCCGGACCCCAGCGAGCAGCTCGGCGATGCCAAGGCAGCCATGGACTCCGCCGACAGCCTCACCTTCTCGCTGTCCACCGACGGCTTGCCCTCCGGACAGCCCGGGGTCCTGGAGGCCTCCGGCGTGGGCACGCACGAACCGGCGTTCCGGGGCGACATCGAGGTGAACCAGAGCGGGCTGGGCGTCAACGGTGAGGTCGTCGCCGTGGACGGGAAGGTGTACGCGAAGCTGCTGGTGCCGGTGTTCGTCGAGATCGACCCGGCTGACTACGGGGCCCCCGACCCGGCCGTGCTGATGAGCGAGAAGTCGGGGATCTCATCGCTGCTGACCGCGGCGGAGGGCGTCAAGGCCGACGGTCAGCGACGCGAGGGGGATGACGTTCTCGACCAGATCTCCGGCACCATCCCCGGTGAGGCGATGGCCGCGATCTTCCCCAGCGCCGACGGGTCAGCACCGTTCCCGGCGACGTTCGCACTCGCCGATGACGGCAGGCTGCGAAGTGCCGAGATATCCGGTCCGTTCTACGGCGGCGACTCGGTCACCTACACGGTCACCCTGGACGAGTACGGCGGGCCGGTCGAGATCACGGCCCCATGACAGGGGTCGATGCCGCGGCTCGGCGGAGCAGTCGGCGGCTCGTCCTCGCGCTGGCCTGCGGAGCTGTCGCGTTCGCGGCGGCCGACACCTACGTGATCGTGCTCGCGTTGCCCGACATGATGACCAGCGTCGGGCTCGGCATCGACGACCTGCAACGGGCGGCACCGATCGTGTCCGGCTTCCTTCTCGGGTACGTCGCGATGCTGCCGCTGCTGGGCCGGGTCGCCGACCTTCGGGGCCGGATCCCCGTGCTCGTCGGATCGCTGGTGATGTTCGCCGTCGGCTCGCTCATCACCGCCAGCGCGTTCGACCTCACCAGCATCGTCGCGGGCCGCTTCGTGCAGGGGGTCGGCGGCGGCGGGCTGGTACCCGCCACTCTGGCGCTGGTGGCCGACCTGTGGCCCGCCGAGCGGCGAGGGCTGCCGCTCGGCGTCGTCGGCGCGGTGCAGGAGCTGGGAAGCGTCATCGGGCCGCTGTACGGTGCGGCTGTGCTCGCGGTCGCCGGCTGGCGGCTGATCTTCTGGCTCAACCTGGTCCTCGGGCTCCTGCTGGCGGTGGCCATCCGGTTCGTACCGGACGGTCAACACCCGCCGGAGTCCTCTAGTCGGGACGTGACCGGCCTCGGCGCCGGCGTGCTGGTCCTTACCGCGCTGACCCTGCTGATGCTCGCTCCGGAGAGGATCACCTCCGACGTCACCTGGGGCCTGGTCTACGTGCCCTACGCCGGGAACTCGCGCTGGCTGACGCCGCTGGCGCTCGTGGTTCTGGTGCTGCTGGCCCTTTTCGTCGTCCGCGAGCTGTTCGCCAGCCGGCCGCTGGTGGACCTGCGCGGCATGCGGGACCTGGCGAGCCAGGCCGACCTCCTGGGTGCGGCACTGCTCGCGCTCGCCTTGGCCGGAGTCGTTGTGGCCTTCGCCACCGCGAACCCGCAGGAGCAGGTCCTGTCCCCAGCTGGCCCGTGGCTGCTCGCCGGCTCCGTGGTTGCCGGTGTGCTGTTCTCCTTCCGGCAACGCGGCGCCGCCCACCCGCTGGTCCCACGGCGGGCCCTCACCTCCACCGGCGCCTGGGGGTCGCTGGTGGTCAGCTTCTTCGTCGGCGCGGCATTGATCGCGGCTCTGGTGGATATTCCGGTGATCGCCCGGGCGACTGTCTACCCCGATTCGCAGCTCGGTGCCGCACTGGTGCTCGTACGCTTCCTGGTCGCGCTGCCGGTCGGGGCGCTGCTCGGGGGGCTGCTGACACGGCTGTTGCCGGTGGGCATCGTGACGGGGATCGGGATGGCCGCGGCGACCGTCGGGTTCGGGTTCATGACCCAGTGGGGCATGACCTCGGTCAACGACCCGGGCGCGGTTGCGGTCCTCGTGCTCGCGGGGCTCGGTTTCGGCCTGGCGATTGCGCCGGTGAACGCGGCCCTGCTCGCATCGACGGCGTCGTCGGTGCACGGGGTCGCCAGCGCGCTGCTGGTGGTGAGCCGGATGATCGGGATGCTCGTCGGGATCTCGGCACTGACCACGATCGGGCTCCGGCACTTCTTCGCCGTCTCCGCCGACCTGCCCACGCCTCATCAGCTGTGCGGCAGCAACATCCGCTGCCAGGCGTACGACGACGCGGTCACCGAAGCCGGACTGGCCCAGATGCACGGCATCTTCTTCGGAGCGGCGGTCTGCGCCGCGCTGGCCGGGGTGCTGGCATTGTCGCTGTACCGCGGCGTGCCCAGGCCCGGAGTCCGGGCCGCCGACCTGCTGCACGTCAGCGGCTGACCGCCCACCCTCTTCGTCAGCACCCGCCCGCCCCTGCGGTGATCCGACACTTATCTGCGCTGATCCGACACTTGCTCTGCGCTGATCCGACACTTGCTCTGCGACGATCCGACACTTGCTCTGCGACGATCCGACACTTGCCAGGCGCCATCCGACACTTATCCGGTCGTGACTCACGCCTGCCGACGCGTGCTCGATCGCCCGACGATCGCTTTGAATCAAATCTGTTGCAGCGCCTGCGGGCCGAGCCTAGGTTCGTCCCCCATGAGTCTTCGCATGCAGGCGGTCGCCGTCGATGTGTCCGATCCCGACCGGGTTGCCAGGTTCTGGGCGGCTGCCCTCGGTTGGCGGATCACGTACGAGAGCCCCGACGAATGGGTCATCGAGCCGGCCGCGGGGAGTCCCGAGGACGGCGTGGCTGCCGACGTGATCTTCCTGCGCGTACCTGAGGCCAAGCAGCTCAAGAACCGGCTCCACCTCGACCTTCGACCCGACTCGGACCAGGCCGGTGAGGTGGATCGCCTGATCGCGCTCGGAGCGACCCGGGCGGACGTCGGCCAGTCCCCGGACGTCAGCTGGACTGTGCTTGCCGACCCGGAGGGCAACGAGTTCTGCGTGCTGCGCGTGCTCACCGAGGAGGAGCAGGCGGCCCAGTGACGCCATCCCACCCGCCGAGCGATGTCCCCCGGATGGCTGTCGGATGAGGCCGAACAACTGTCGGATCACGCCGAACAACTGTCGGATCACGCCGAACCGCTGTCGGATCGGGTGGGGAGGGTGCGCGCGTCAGGTGTCGATGCGGTCGGTGTCGAGCTCGTACGCGCTCTGTACGAGGAACTCCTTGCGGGGCGCGACGTCGTTGCCCATCAACAGCTCGAACATCGCCGCGGCCGCCTCCGCGTCGTCGGCGGTGATCCGACGCAGCGTGCGGTGCCGGATGTCCATCGTCGTCTCGGCCAGCTGTCTCGCGTCCATCTCGCCGAGCCCTTTGTAGCGCTGCACTGGCTCCTTCCAGCGGATGCCCTTCTTGGCCAGCTCCGCCAGCCTGCGCTGGAGCTCCACATCGGTGTAGGTGTACACGTACCTGTCCATCCCCTTCTTGGGGTTGGAAAGCTCCACCCGGTGCAGGGGCGGAACCGCCGTGTAGACGCGGCCGGAGGTGATGAGCTCTTGCATGTAGCGAAAGAACAGCGTCGCCAGCAGGCAGCGGATGTGGGCTCCGTCGGAGTCCGCGTCAGCCATGAAGATGATCTTGCCGTAGCGGGTCGCGTCGAGGTCGAACGTACGCCCCGAGCCCGCCCCGACCACCTGGATGATGGACGCGCACTCGGTGTTCTTGAGCATGTCGCCGATCGATGCCTTCTGGACGTTCAGGATCTTGCCGCGGATCGGCAGCAGCGCCTGGAACTCCGAGTTGCGTGCCAGCTTCGCCGTGCCCAGCGCCGAGTCGCCCTCAACGATGAACAGCTCCGACCGCTCGAGGTCAGTGCTGCGGCAGTCGGCGAGCTTCGCGGGCAGGGCTGAGGACTCCAGGGCGGTCTTGCGACGCTGCGTGTCGCGTTGCTGTCGCGCGGCGATCCTGGTCCGCGAGGCGTTCGCGACCTTCTCCATCGCTGCGCGCGCCCAGGCCCGGTCGGTCTTCTTCGTGGACCTGAGGAAGTCCTTGAGCTCGGCGGACACGATCCGCGCAACGATTCGGGTTGCCGCGGGTGTACCGAGGATCTCCTTGGTCTGACCTTCGAACTGCGGCTCGGCCAGACTCACGGTCACGACCGCGGTGATGCCCTCGAGTACGTCGTCCTTGATGACATCGGGGTCGTTGGCCTTCAGCAGCCGGGACTGACGCAGGCTCTCGTTGAAGGTCCGGGTCATGGCCCGTTCGAAGCCCTGGACGTGAGTACCGCCCTTGGGGGTCGCTATGACGTTCACGAACGACCGAAGCTCGGTGTCGTACCCCGTTCCCCAGCGCAGCGCGACATCCACTGTCATCTCCCGCTCGACGTCCTGGGGAGTCATGTGCCCGTGGCCGTCGAGCAGGGGCACTGTCTCGACGAACGTGTCAGTCCCGTGCAGCCCGATGATGCCGGTCACCGCTTCGTCCGGCGCGAGGAACTCGGTGAACTCAGCAATCCCGCCGTCATGCCGGAACCGTTCCTCGACCACCTCGGGCCGCCGCTCGTCGCGGATCACCAGCTCGAGCCCCGATACCAGGAACGATGTCTGCCGCGCCCGGGTCACCAGCTCGTCGAACGCGAAGTCGGCATCCTTGGTGAAGATCTGCCGATCCGGCCAGAACCGCACTCGGGTTCCGGTGACGCCCCTTTTGACTCGGCTCCCCTTGCGCAGCCCGGAGCCGGGGACGAACCGTGCATCCGGCCCGTCGCCGCCGAACACTCCGGGCTGACCCCGCCGGAAGGACATCAGCCGGGTCGCCGGTGACCTGTCGACCTCGACGTCCAGCCGTGCACTCAGGGCATTGGTCACCGACGAGCCGACCCCGTGTAGCCCGCCGGTGGCGACATAGGATCCACCGCCGAACTTGCCCCCCGCGTGCAGCTTGGTGAACACGACCTCAACGCCGGCCAGTCCCGTCTTCGGTTCGATGTCGACGGGTATCCCCCTGCCGTCATCGCGGACCTCGACCGAGCCGTCAGCGTTGAGTGTCACGGCGATGTGCTTGCACACACCTGCTATTGCCTCGTCCACGGCGTTGTCGATGATCTCCCACACGCAGTGCATCAGACCGCGCGTGTCTGTGGACCCGATGTACATGCCCGGCCGCTTGCGCACAGCCTCCAGGCCCTCCAGGACCAGCAGGTTGGCAGCGGTGTACGCCTTCTCGATAGCGGCCCCCTGGACGCTCACACGACTCCTCGACTGATGACGTTCAGGGTACGGTCGAATCCGTGCGACGGGTTCGCCGATCGTCTGGACGGACGAATGTCGCGAGCCTACCGGTGGCTACTGCCTACCAGATGTATCCGCGCCGGGCCTTCGGCCGCGGGGTGTCACCTGTGTGTGGGACCATGGAGGAGAAATCGGTAACGGTCCGGACAATCCTTGCGCACGGTGAACCTTCCCGGTTCACCGTACGTCTCAGGTTCGAAGGCCCGACGGCATATCCGGCAGGGGGTGTGTCGCCGGCGGAAGCAAATCACCGGTTTCGATGTTGGACACAGGTGTAAGACGCGAAGCACCAGATGAGATGAGGCCACCACGTGACCACAGCGACAGCACCTGGTCCTGCCTTGACGTCCGTCGACAGATGTGATCGATGCGCCGCTCAGGCCTACGTCCGGGTGAAGCTGCCTGCCGGCGGCGAACTGCTGTTCTGCGCCCACCACGGACGCAAGCACGCCGACCGCCTGCGCGAGATCGCGGCGTCGATACATGACGAGACCGGACGGCTTGTCGACGTGGCCGGCACGGCGACGGAGAACGAGCGTTGATCCACCGGCTGCCGTCACAGCGGCCGCCGCTCCAGACAAGCCCCGGGAAGCCTCCCGGGGCTTTGCATTTGCCCGCAGCCTCCGTCGCTGAGTCATGCGGACGGTGCGGATGAGCTCCGGCGAAGTGCTGACCGGCGTGGTGATCGTTGCCGGGCTCATCGGGGTCGTGGTGCCGCTGCTCCCCGGGGTCCTGCTGGTGTGGGCCGCCGTGCTGGTGTGGGCGCTCGAGTCAGCAGAGATGTACGCCTGGGTCACGCTGGTCCTCGCCACCCTGCTGATCGCGGCCAGCCAGCTGGTGAAGTGGACACTGCCCGACCGTTACC
>JBKPNJ010000190.1:0-5396 GCA_046732575.1 Actinomycetota bacterium | reverse complement strand
ACCCGGCGACGGTCCCGGTCGGATCGGCCGTCGGGGCGTCGGCCACCGCGCAGACCACGCCCGACGTTCCGATCGACACCACGACGTCACCGGGACCCGCGGACAGCCCGAGCGCGGCGGCCGCGTTGTCGCCGGTGCCCGGCCCGAGAAGGACGCCGGTCGAGGTCCGCCCGCCCGACTCGGCCGGCCCGAGCACCCTGGGCACCACCGCATCGTGCCCGAGCGCCCGTTCGAGCAGATCGGTGCGGTACTCGCCGCTGGCCGGGGACCAGTAGCCGGTTCCGCTCGCGTCGCCCCGGTCGGTGACCAGGTCGGCGAGCTCGCGGGAGCCCGACAGCCGCCAGGTCAGATAGTCATGGGGTAGGCACACCGCGGCGGTACGGGCGGCGTTCTCGGGCTCGTGCTCGGCCAGCCAACGCAGCTTGGTCACCGTGAACGATGCCACCGGCACCGATCCCACCGCCTCGGCCCAGGCTCGCGCCCCCGCATCGGGTCCGCCCAGCTCCTCGATCAGATCGGTGGCTGCCTGCGCCGAGCGCGTGTCGTTCCACAGCAGCGCCGGCCGCACCACCTCACCGGCGTCGTCGAGGCACACCATTCCGTGCTGTTGCCCCCCGACGGCGACTGCTGCGACGTCCTCCAGGCCCCCGGCATCGGCTACTGCCTGCTCGAGTGCATCCCACCAGGCGCTGGGATCGACCTCGGTGCCCTCGGGGTGCGATGCCCGGCCCTGCCGTACCAGGGCACCGGTCTCCTGGTCGCGTACCACGACCTTGCACGACTGGGTGGAGGAGTCGATCCCCGCGACCAGCGTCATCGACCTGCCCTTCCCTCTGGGGCCGGTGATGTTCAGCGGGCGCCGAGCAGGTGCTCGACCATGAGCTGGTCCAGCCGTGCCATCCCGTAGCCCGGGACGCCCGCGGAGTCGGGGTCGAAGTCCTCCGCCGCGGACCGGTCGGCCAGCAGGTCGTGGTAGGTCTCCGTGCCGCCCAGGGTCGGGACCTGCAGCTCCGGCACCCGGGCGGCTGCCAGCGCCTCCTGCACCTCCGGATCTGCGCGGAAGGCCGCCGCCCGCTCCTTCAGCAGCAGGTAGGTGCGCATGTTGGCCGCCGCAGAGGCCCACACCCCGTCGATGTTCTCGGTACGCATCGGCTTGTAGTCGAAGTGCCGAGGGCCGTCGTAGGAGCGCCCGCCGTCGGCTCCGCCGTTCTCGAGCAGATCGACCAGGCCGAAGGCGCTGATCAGGTCCCCGTGCCCGAACACCAGGTCCTGGTCGAACTTCGGTCCGTGCTGAGCATTGAGGTCGATGTGGAACAGCTTGCCCTGCCAGAGAGCCTGGGAGATCCCGTGGACGAAGTTCAGGTTGGACATCTGCTCGTGACCGACCTCGGGGTTCAACCCCACCATGTCCGCGTGCTCCAGGCTGGAGATGAACCCGAGGGCGTGACCGATCGTGGGCAGCAGGATGTCGCCGCGCGGCTCGTTCGGCTTGGGTTCGAGGGCGAACCGCAGCCCGTATCCGCGGTCGATCACGTACTGCGCCAGCAGGTCCAGGCCCTCCCGGTAGCGGTCGAGCGCGGCGCGGACATCCTTGCCGGCGTCCACCTCCGAGCCCTCCCGGCCGCCCCAGAACACGTACGTGGAAGCACCGAGCTCGGCCGCCAGGTCCAGGTTGCGCATGACCTTGCGCAGCGCGTACCGACGGACCTGGCGGTCGTTGCTGGTCAGGGCTCCGTCCTTGAAGACCGGGTGCGTGAACAGGTTCGTCGTCACCATCGGCACGACGAGCCCGGTCTCCTCCAGCGCCGAGCGGAACCGCTTGATGTGACCCTCACGCGCGGCGTTGTCGCTGCCGAACGGGATGAGGTCGTCGTCATGGAAGGAGATGCCGTACGCGCCCAGCTCGGCCAGCCGGTGCACTGACTCCACCGGGTCGAGCGGCGGACGGGTGGCGTCGCCGAACGGGTCGCGGGCCGGCCAGCCGACGGTCCACAGACCGAAGGAGAACTTGTCCTCGCGGGTTGGCTGCAGGTCACTCATCGCTGCATCTCCTTCTAGGACGTGGCCGTGCATTTCCGGATCCGGACTTCCCGGGGAGGTCATGCACATTACCGACGGCTCGGCCGGATCGCAGGTCCGTCACCGCGCTGACTACATCAGGCCCCCGCCGGTGACGGCAAGGACCTCGCCGGTCACGTAGCTGGACTCCTGGGAGGCGAAGAACACGAACGCCGGAGCCACCTCGGCCGGCTGACCCGCCCGGCCGAGTGGAGTCTGCTCCCCGAACGATTCGGTCATCGACTCCGGCATCGTCGACTTGACCAGCGGTGTCCAGATCGGCCCGGGCGCCACCGAGTTCACCCGGATGCCGCGCTCGGCCAGCATGAGCGCGAGGCCCTTGGTGAAGTTGACGATGCCGCCCTTGGTCATCGCGTAGTCGAGCAGCTGTGGCGAGGGCTGCGCGGCCTGGATGGAGGAGGTGTTGATGATCGACCCGCCCGAGGACATGTGCGGGATCGCCTTCTTGCACAGCCAGAACATGGCGTACAGGTTGGTCTTGACCGTCCGGTCGAACTGCTCGGTGGTGAAGTCCTCGATCCCGCCCTCCTGGGCCATCTGGTAGGCCGCGTTGTTGACCAGGACGTCGATGCGCCCGAACTCCTCCACCGCCCGGTCGACGACCGCCTGGCAGGCGCTCTCCTCACGCAGGTCGGTCGGGACACTCACCGCCTTGCGGCCGGACTCCTCGATCAGGCGGACCGTCTCCTGCGCGTCCTCCTCCTCGGCGTCCAGGTAGGCGATCAGGACGTCTGCGCCTTCCCGGGCGAACGCGAGCGCCACCGCCCTGCCGATGCCCGAGTCCCCGCCGGTGACGATCGCCTTCTTGCCGTCCAGCCGCTGCGAACCGCGGTACGACTCCTCGCCGTGATCGGGCTTGTCCGGCATCGCCGCCGTCGTGCCCGGATGAGCGAGCTCGCCGTCCCCGGTTGCGGGCTGGTCGTGCTGGCTCGCTGGGTGCTGCTGGCGGTATTGGTCTTCGGGCATGCTGCTGCCTTCCTCATTTCGATATGAGCTTCGCCGCGTCGCGGCAGTTGGCTTTCGTGGAACTCCCGTACCCCTGTTTCGAAAGGTTCAAGCGGGCCAGTCGTCTCCCGCGTCCAACCGCTTGCGCAGCAACGAGTCCAGCGCTATCGAGTCACCGTCCTTGCCGCCGACCCCGACATCCAGTGGTGGATCCTGGGGGAGGATGTGAGCGCCGGTGAACCGGGCGCGCAGGCTGGCGGGCATCGTGAGGACGTAGAACTCGCCGTCGGTCCCGACCGCCAGCGAGCGGTCGGCCCGCAGGTACCAGCCCGTCAAGCGTGTGCGGTAGGTCCCGCGGCCGGAGTACGGACGCGCCCTCAGCCGCTCAACCCGTAGGCCCCGTTCGCGAGCCTGTCGCATGAAGTCAGCGACGAGGCGGCGGGCCTGCGCGGCCTGCGCTTCCCGGCGGCGCTGATCAGCAGCCGCATGGACCGCTGCCGCCATCCGGCGCTGCTCGCTCCAGGAAGGGGCCTCGTCATCGCCCATGGCTCCTCCCGGCGGCCGGTGCTCACGCTTAACGAGATGAACGTACCCGGACCGCGGTCCGGGTACGTTCGCTCGGTTGTGCAGTGGCTGGTGCTAGGGGCTGGTGGTGGTGGCTGCCCCAGCGGCCTGCGCCGGGTCCTGCAGCGAGGAGTCGAGTGCGATCGCGCGCAGTACGTCCTTGTCACCGGCCCGCTCCTGCCCGTTCGCACGGAGCAGCAGACCAAGGTTCAGCCAGGCGGCTGCGTCCTTCTTGTCGGCGGCCACCGCGCTCTCGTACAGGGTGATGGCTTCGTCCGGGTCGGGTCCGGTTCGCAGGATCGCCAGGTTGAACAGCGCCGGCTCGTACGCCGGGTCTGTCTCGAGAGCCGACCGGTACTTGTCCTCGGCCAGCCCGTAGTTGCCGTCCGACTCGTCGATCAGCGCCAGGTTGTAGAAGGCGTACTGGTTGGTCGCGTCGTACTTCAGGGTCTCGTTGTAGTCGTCGGACGCAGTGGTCAGGTCACCCGCGGCGTGGGCCTTCAGACCCGCATTGAGAGCGGCGAGAGCCTTCTTGGCATCGGGGGCGACCGTGGTGGCGCTGCTTCCCGCATCGTCACCACCCGACGAGCACGCCGAGGCGCCGAGCGCGAGGACGGCGGTGAAGGCGAGTGCCTGGGCGAGCCGCCCGGCGCGGTGAGTAGTGCGACGACCAGTGATCATGTGGGGTGCTCTCCCGAGACGGTAGGTAGGTGGTGCGACTGAACGGCCGGCCATCGGCGCTCAAGGCCTGACGAGATACCCGTCTTCCGAACCGGGAGTGCGTGCCAGTTGCGCCTTCAGCCAGGAGGCGCAACCCAGAACCTAAGAGTATCGGCGGAGCGTTCCGCCGGAGGCGAAACGGATAATTGCGGCAAAGGCAGGCCGCCAGGTGTTGGACAACGCAGAACGGGCCCGCCAAGGATCTGGCGGGCCCGCTCGGTGCTACTTGGATCAGCTGACGCAGACCACGTACGCCGTCTGGCTGGCGGACTGACTGAAGACCGCCGTCCACGAGGTCGGTGTGCCAGTGGTAAGCGCGACACCGGAAGAGTTCGAGGGGTACGACCCGTCGAGACTCTTCGTCGCGCTGCTGCCGCCGCCGCCAGAGGCAATCTTGCCAGCCGGGCAAGTCGCCGTGACCGTTGCGCTGGTCGTAGTGAAGCTCACGACCGTAGCGCCCGCGATTCCACCACCGGTGGCACCGGTGTCACCCTTCACACCCTGGATGCCCTGGATGCCCTGCGGACCTGTGGCACCTGTACCGCCGGTGTCACCCTTGAGACCCTTCGGGCCGTCAGCACCTGTGGGACCTGCGGGACCGGTCGGTCCTGCCGGACCTGCCGGACCTGTCGGGCCAGCGACCGTCGAGGCTGCGCCGGTGGCTCCGGTGTCACCCTTGTCGCCCTTGACGCCCTGCGGGCCCTGCGGACCCGTGGCACCGGTGGCACCGGTCTGACCCGCCGGGCCGATTGGGCCAGTTGCTCCGGTATCCCCCTTGGCGCCAGCAGTTCCGGCGGCACCGGTGGCACCGGTATCTCCGGTGTCACCCTTCGGACCCTGAGGTCCTACAGCACCTGCTGGACCCTGTGGGCCAGCCGGGCCTGTTGCACCGGTCGCCCCGGTGTCACCCTTGGCTCCAGCGGCACCGTCCGTGCCGTCGATGCCGTTGATGCCGTCGACACCGTTCGTGCCGTCGGTTCCATCGACACCGTTGGTGCCATCAGCACCGGCCGGCCCAGTCGCGCCCTGCGGACCCTGCGGTCCAATCGCCCCATCGACACCGTTCGTGCCGTTGGTTCCATCGACAC
>JBKPNJ010000189.1:0-4376 GCA_046732575.1 Actinomycetota bacterium | reverse complement strand
GGGGGGGGGTGGCCCGGATTGGTGGCGTGTTCGGCTAAGAATATTTCCTCCCCCCCCGGGCCCGGCCCCCCGCACCCCCCGGGGCCGGCCGCCGCTGGTTTGTCCAGCCAGTACCGAGACCGGCAACCGACGACGTCGCTGGAAGGAGAGGTGTGTTCGAGGCAGTGCAAGGGATGCTGACTGAGCATGCCCAGATAGAGCGGCAGCTCGCCGACCCCAGCCTGCACCAGGACCAGGGGCGCAGCCGCCGGCTCGGGCGGCGCTACGCCGAGCTGACCGCGATCGTCAACACCTACCAGGACTGGCTGCGCGCCGGCGACAACCTCGAGGCGGCCACGGAGCTCGGGGCCGACGACGAGTCGTTCGCCCGCGAGGCGGACAAGCTGTCGCGCGAGCGTGGCCAGCTCGAGGAGCGCCTGATCAGGCTGCTCGCCCCCCGTGACCCCAACGACGACAAGGACACCATCCTGGAAGTCAAGGCCGGTGAAGGTGGGGAGGAGTCAGCACTGTTCGCCGCCGACCTCCTGCGCATGTACCTTCGCTACGCCGAGCGGCAGGGCTGGAGCACCGAGATCCTCGACGCGACCGAGTCCGACCTCGGCGGCTTCAAGAACGTCACCGTCGCGGTCAAGGCCGGGCGGACACCGGAACCGGGTAGGACTCCGTACGCCCTGCTGAAGTTCGAGGGTGGTGTGCACCGGGTTCAGCGAGTGCCCGTCACGGAGTCGCAGGGCCGGATCCACACCTCGGCCGCGGGTGTCCTGGTCATGCCCGAGGCCGAGCCGGTCGACGTCGAGATCGACGAGAAGGACCTGCGCATCGACGTCTTCCGGTCGTCGGGACCGGGTGGCCAGAGCGTCAACACGACCGACTCCGCGGTACGCATCACCCATCTGCCGACCGGTACCGTGGTGAGCTGCCAGAACCAGAAGAGCCAGCTGCAGAACCGCGAGCAGGCGATGCGGATCCTCCGGTCGCGGCTACTGACGATAGCCCAGGACCAGGCCGACGCTGACGCCTCGGACGCGCGGCGGTCGCAGATCCGTACAGTCGACCGATCCGAGCGGATCCGCACGTACAACTATGCGGAGAACCGGATCACCGACCATCGGATCGGCTTCAAGGCCTACAACCTCGACCAGGTGCTCGACGGCGACCTCGAGGCGGTCGTCAACGCCGCCGTCGAGGCCGACCTGGCCGCGCGGCTCGCCGCGGTACAGCACCAGGGCTGATGCGCGTACGCGACGCCCTCGACGACGCCGGCGCGGTGCTGCGCGATGCCGGCGTGGCGGCGCCGGCGCACGACGCGCAGGCCCTGCTCGCGCACGTGCTCGGCGTCGATCGAATGCGCCTGCCGGACGAGCTGAGCGACCAGGATGTACTGGGGTTCTCCGCGGTGATCGCCCGCCGGGCGGCCCGCGAGCCACTTCAGCACATCATCGGGCGGGCAGCCTTCCGCCATGTCGAGGTCGAGGTCGGTCCCGGGGTGTTCATCCCTCGCCCCGAGACAGAGATTCTCACCGGCTGGCTGCTCGACCGGCTCCGGGAGCTTCGAGAGGGGGGGCTCCGCGAGCCACTGGTCGTCGACCTGTGTGCAGGCTCCGGAGCGGTGGCGTTGTCGGTGGCGACCGAGGCGCCGGGCACCGTGGTGCATGCGGTGGAGATCTCCGAGCAGGCCGTTTCCTACGCCGCGCGCAACCTGGCCGGCAGTGGTGTGCACCTGCACTGTGCCGATATCACCGACGCGCTGCACGAGCTCGACGGCACCGTCGACGCCGTGGTCGCCAACCCGCCGTACATCCCGCTGCAGGCCTTCGAGTCGGTCGAGGCCGAGGCCCGGGACTTCGATCCGCCGATCGCTTTGTGGTCGGGGCAGGACGGCCTCGACACGATCCGGCTCGTCGAGCGGTCGGCCGCGAGGTTGCTGAGAACCGGCGGGCTGGTGGGCTGTGAGCATGCCGACGTGCAGTCGAGCGCGGCCGCGGCGCTGTTCGCCGGGACCGGTGCATGGGCCGACATCCGTGACCACGACGACCTCGCGGGCAAGCCGCGCTTCGTGACCGCCCGCCGGGCAGGGTGAAGTGGTGAATCGCGCCGGACACGTGGCCGATCGCGGGTTGGACGCGGCGCAAGGCGCGGACCCTGGCACGATGAACGTGTGACCGAGCGCTACGTCTGTGCCGACGACGAGGAGCGCGAACGCGGAATCGTGGCCGCCATCGACGCGGTCCGGGACGGTGAGATCATCGTCTTCCCCACCGATACCGTCTATGGCCTCGGGGGAGACGCGTTCGATCCGAGTGCGGTGCGCCGGCTGCTGCGGGCCAAGGGCCGTGGGCGGGACATGCCCCCACCGGTCCTCGTATCTGCTCCGGAGACTCTCGAGGCGCTGGCCGACCAGGTCCCGCCGCAGACCAAGGCGCTGATCGACGCATTCTGGCCGGGCGCGCTGACGGTGGTCTGCCGTCAGCAGGCATCGCTGAACTGGGATCTGGGCGACACCCGTGGCACCGTCGCCGTGCGGATGCCCGACAACGAGGTCGCCTTGGGGCTGCTGTCGCGAACCGGCCCGCTGGCCGTGAGCAGTGCGAACATGACGGGCCGTCCGCCGGCGACCACCGTCGCAGAGGCCGAAGAGATGCTGGGGGAGTCCGTCGCGGTCTATCTCGACGGCGGCCACCTCGGAGGCGGCCTGCCCTCGACGATCGTCGACGGCACCACCGACGTCCCGACGATCCTGCGCAAGGGGGCCGTCCCTGTCGAACGCTTGCGTGAGGTCGTTCCAGACGTCCGAGACCTCGACTGAGGCTGGACCGCGCTGGATGAAGGAATACCTGCTGGTGCTGGTGGTGGGAGCAGGCACGACCTATCTGCTCGCCGCCCTGGCCCGGGAACTCGCGCTGCGGATGGGTGCGGTCGCCCGGGTACGTGACCGCGACGTGCATGCGATTCCGATCCCGTACTTCGGCGGCGTGGCGATGATGGGCGGCCTGGTGGCGGCCTACCTCACGGCCCGCCACCTGCCGTTTCTCGGCAGGTCGCAGAACCAGCTGTTCGAGGATGCACGGGCGGTGCTGCTGGGTGGCATGGTCATCTGCGTGGTCGGCGTGCTCGACGACCTCTTCGAGCTGGACGCCATCACCAAGCTCGCCGGTGAGATCCTCGCCGCCGGGGTCGTCGTGGTACAGGGAGTCCAGCTCTACTGGCTCCCGCTGCCCGGGGCCTCGACAACCACGACATTCGTGCTCGACGGGTCCCAGGCGGCCCTGTTGACCGTGCTGGTGATAGTCACGACCGTGAACGCGGTCAACTTCGTCGACGGCCTCGACGGGCTGGCGGCCGGTGTGGTCGGCATCGGCGCAGCGGCTTTCTTCAGCTTCGCCTACCTGCTCGCGGCCGAGAACCATCTGACAGTCGCGACGACACCCGCACTCCTGACCGTCGCGCTGTGCGGTGTCTGTCTCGGCTTCCTGCCCCACAACTTCTACCCGGCGCGCATGTTCATGGGTGACTCCGGCGCCCTCCTGATCGGGTTCATGCTGTCGTGCTCGGCGATAAGCCTGACGGGGCAGGCGGATGCCGGTTCGCTGTCGGAGGGCGTCGCCGGAGCCACCGCAAGTCTGTTGCCCGCGTTCCTGCCCCTGGTTCTGCCGGTCGCGGTGCTGGTCGTGCCGTTCGTCGATCTCGTGCTCGCCGTCGTGCGCCGGACCAGAGCCGGCCGTTCCCCGTTCTCACCGGACAAGCAGCACCTGCACCACCGGTTGCTAGAGATCGGTCACTCGCATCGCCGCGCCGTCCTCGTCATGTACCTGTGGGCCGGCCTGATCGCCGGGGGGGTGGTGGTGGTCAGCCTCTTCGCCGGTTGGCGGTCGATCGCCGGCGTGCTCCTGCTGCTCGTCCTCGCCGTCCTCGCGACGTTCGGGATGCCCTGGCGGCGACGGGGGCTCGCGCGGTAGGTCCTCATCCACCCAACCGGATTGAGAGGCGCGGCGATCTTGTGCTATTTTTCACAAGCGACCCGGTCACCTGGTCGACACTCCCGCCCAGCCGACGATGACACCGCCGATCGACAGCTCGCCAGTTACCAGGACGGCGCCGATGGTCTCCAGCCGCGACCGCGAGACGAACACTGTGTGTGGGTGCTCGGCGCCTCCCTGCTCCGGCGGCCGAAGTGCCGGCCCTGTGATAGCGTCTCGGCCAGCGCGTCCGGAACCGGGACGGGCGACTCGCGCATTGACGCTGCACAACAACAGGAGCCGCTCGTACCATGAGCGACCAACGTGGGAGGCCGCTGGACCTTTGGCTCCTCGTGGGCTTGGGCAGTTTCAACGTCGCCTGCCTGCTGGCCGGGTTCGGAGTGGGATGGTTCGCCGACA
>JBKPNJ010000188.1:0-4711 GCA_046732575.1 Actinomycetota bacterium | reverse complement strand
TGATCGTCACGACGCGGGAGCGGCGGTCCCGGAAGCCGGCCACGCAGATCCGCCCGTCGGCACCGACTGAGACAAGGAGATACCGTCCGGACATCATGCCTGACGCCCTGCTGGCAACCGCGTACTGGACGCTCGCCCCCGGCCGCGGCGCGCTGCGCGAGGAGCGGCTGCAGGAACCCGGACCAGGAGAGGCGCTCGTGCGAACGCGGCACTCCGCCGTCAGCCGAGGCACTGAACTGCTCGTGCACGCCGGACGGGTGCCCTCGGAGGTCGCCGGACTGATGCGCGCACCGTTCCAGGAGGGCACGCTCCCCGGGCCGGTCAAGTATGGCTATCTGTCGGTAGGAGTCGTCGAACGTGGCCCGGATGACCTGCTCAACCGTGACGTCTTCTGCCTGTTCCCGCACCAGGACCGGTACGTCGCACCGGTCGGCGCGCTGAACCCACTGCCCAGCGGACTGCCCCCTCGGCGGGCCACCTTGGCGGGTGCCACCGAGACCGCGGTCAACGCCCTTTGGGATGCCGCTCCGCGCCTCGGTGACCGGATAGCGGTCGTCGGCGGCGGCATGATCGGCTGCGCGGTCGCAGCCCTGCTGCGCTCCTTCCCGCTTCAGCGACTGCAGCTCGTCGACGTGGATCCTGCCCGCGCGCCCATCGCCGCGGCGCTCGGCGTGGAGTTCGCCGCACCGGCAGACGCCACCGGGAACTGTGACCTGGTCGTGCATGCCTCGGCGACGTCCGCGGGGCTGCGGCGAAGCCTGGAGCTGCTCGGGGACGAGGGTGAGGTGATCGAGCTCTCGTGGTACGGCACCCGTGAGGTGACGCTGCCGCTCGGCTCGTTCTTCCATCCACGGCGCTTGACCATACGCGCGAGCCAGGTGGGCGAGGTGGCCTCGGCCCGCCGCGCACGGCGCTCCCCGCCCGAACGGATGCGCCTGGCGCTGGAGCTGTTGCTGGACGACCGCTTCGACGCCTTGATCACCGGATCGAGCCCGTTCGGCGACCTGCCCGACACTATGGCCCGGCTGGTCTCCGGCGAGCTGCCTGGCCTCTGCCACGTCATCGACTACTGAGGAGTCCTCATCTACTCAGTCACGGTCTGCGACCACGTGATGATCGCCCACAGCCTGCCACGCCCCGTCTTCGGGCCGGCCCAGGCGTTGCACGGCGCGACCTACGTCGTCGAAGCGACCTTCCGCCGCCGCCGGCTCGACGCCGACGGCATCGTCGTCGACATCGGGGCTGCCCTTTCCGTGCTGGGCGAGGCGCTGAATGAGCTGCGCTACCGGAACCTCGACGAGCACCCCGCGTTCGCGGAGATCATCACGTCCACCGAGCGGCTCACCCAATGGGTGGCCGAGCGGCTGGCGGCATCGCCAGTGGTCGAGGGGCTGGACGGGATCGAGGTGGTGCTCCGCGAGTCGCCTGTGGCGTGGGCCTCCTACACGATCGACTGGCGAGACCGCACGTGAGACTTCGCCTCGTCGTCCCCGCCGATGTCGATGCGCCGACCGGCGGCAACACGTATGACCTCTCACTCGCCGAGGCGATGCGCTCAGCCCAGGACGCGGTCGACGTGGTGCGGTGTGAGCCGGCCGCGCTCTCCGCCACGCTGCGCCGTCCGACCACGGGAAGCACCCTCGTGGACGGGCTGCTGGCATGCCACCAGCCCGCGGCCGTGGCCGGCGCGGCGGCGAGCGTTCTGGTGCACATGCCGCTGGCGCTGGAGACCGGGCTCGCTCCGGACCGCGCCCTTCAACTCGACCGACTCGAGAGGGAGGCGCTGCACGCCGCCATCCGTGTCGTCGCCACCAGCGGTTGGTCCGCCCGGTACATCGAGCGCCATCACGGGATCGGCGATGTCTGCGTTGTGCCGCCGGGGGTGGACACCGCACCGGTGAGTCGCGGATCGGACCCACCGCTGCTCGTGCACGTCGCCGCGCTCCTCCCGCACAAGGACCAGCTAGGTCTGGTCACCGCTCTGGCCGGCTTGACGGACCTGCCCTGGCGGGCCCGTCTGGTAGGGCCGGTGGACCGGGATCCGAACTACTGCTCGATGGTCATGCACGCGATCGGAGTGGCCGGGCTCGACGATCGCGTGGAAATCACCGGCTCACTGCCGCGCGAGGATGCCTGGGCCGACGCGGATCTGGCCCTGCTTCCGTCTCGGGTCGAGACGTTCGGCTTGGTTGTGCTCGAGGCACTCGCCCGTGGGATTCCGGCCGTTGTCAGTCAGGGTGGAGCGGTCGAGGCACTCGGCTGCGCAGTCGGTGGCGAGCGCCCCGGCATAGTGGTCCCTCCCGGCGACACCGACGCCATGCGTCGCGTGCTGCGACGGTGGCTGACCGACGGGCGTCACCGCGGGCGACTGCGAGACCTGGCCTTGTCGCGCAGGGACTCCCTGCCCGGGTGGAGCATGACGGCCCGCCGTATGCGGCAGGCGCTGGAGGGAGCATGACGTTGTCCTGGCGCGGTCCTCCCGCCGGGCACCGGCTGCTCCCGATCGCGTGGATCACGCTCGCGGTCAGGATCATCCTGCCGATCCTCGGCTTGGTGGTGCTCGCGCACCGGCTCGGCGCACAGGCTTTCCGGCCTGCGCTCGCGGTGATCGCACCCGGCCCGCTGCTGGCCGCCCTGGTGCTCGGCGGGATAGCGGTCACTGCTCAGGCAGCCCGCTGGCGCGTGGTGTTGCGCGGGGTCGGGCTGTCGGTGGGGCGCCTGGAAGCGATCGCCGAGTGCTACCGGTCCAGCGCCCTCAACGCGGTCCTGCCCGGCGGCGTGACCGGGGACGTCGCGCGCGCCTGGCGGCGGCGGACGGGAGACCGACACGGCTGGCGGCCGAGTGCGGTCTCGGTGCTCGCAGAGCGCGCCTGTGGTCTCTGCGCGCTCCTCACGATCGCTGCCGTCGTGCTGGCCGTCGAGGCGAAGCCGGCCAGCGCGGTAGCGGCGGCGGTCGTGGCAGGTATCGCCTGGGCTGCCACGCGTTCGCCACTGCGCGGGCTGACCGGGCGGCAGCGTGCGTCGGTATGGGGCTGGTCGGTACTCGCACTCGCCGCGCTGGTGGCTCTGACGGCCATCACCGCTGACGCGATCGGCATCCACCTGAACCCCGGGGCTCTGGCCACGCTCGGGCTCCTGCTGCTTGTAGGAATGGCGGTTCCGGTCAACCTGGGCGGCTGGGGTCCTCGAGAGGCCGCCGGTGCGGTTGCTGCTGCGCTGGTGGGCGTGCCGCCCGCGGTCGGCGTGGCCGTCTCCGCCGGCTACGGCCTGCTCGCCACCGCGTCAGTGCTGCCAGGGTTCCTCGTCCTCGTCATCGAGGGTCGGACCACCCCTCCCCGGCGCGGCCGCCAGGTCGAGCTCCGTGCACACGTCCTCGCCCAGGACGAAGCGGCGTGACGGGGCGCGCAGTGCGTCCGCCAGCCGGTCGTGGCCCCGGAACCGCAGGCCTGGGACACCGTCTCCGACCAGCAGCGGAGCCGTCGTGACCAGCAGCCGGTCGAGTGTCCCGGCCGCCAAGAAGCGAGACACGGTGATACCGCCGCCCTCGACGAGGACGCGACCCAGCCCGCGCTCGGCCAAGGCGGCGAGAACGGCCCCAGGAGGAAAGCCGCCGTCGCTGTCCGCGCGTGCCAGTCGCAACACCTCCACGTGCGCCGCCGGGCGCTCCGGGGGCGACCCGGCGTCGGAGACCACCCACAGCGTGCGGGCATCGGGCACACACAACACATGCGCGCCGGCGGGTGCTCGGCCCTGGGGGTCGAGAACGACGCGCACCGGACTCGGACCGGCGACCGCGCGGACCGTGAGGCGGCAGTCGTCCGCCAGCACGGTCCCCACGCCGACCACAACGGCGTCCACGAGCGCCCGCAGCCGATGTAGGTGAGCGCGGTCAGCTGCGCCGGTCACGAAGCAAGCGTCGCCGGTGCGGGCTGCGATGAAGCCGTCGAGGCTTTGCCCGAGTTGCCCGAGCACAAGTGACGGGCCGGCGTCGACAAGTGGGCCGTAGCGCTCGGCGAGCTCACCGTTGACCGGCACCCGGCCTTCGAGGAGAGCCGACCAGCCGTCGTCGTTCGGTGCTACGTCATGGCCCATACGTTGCTGCTTGGTGCGCAGGTAGGCGGCGTTCTCGGGACGTGGCCTGACCCAGAGCGGTGCACGCGAGATCTCCATCCCGAGTGCCCGGAGCGCCGCCTCCTTGGCCGGGTTGGAGGACAGCAGCCGGGCCGCCGAGACGCCGAGATCGGCAAGCATCGCCGCCGCACCGCCGTAGTCGCGGGCGTCCGTGGGTAGGCCCAGCGCACGGTTCGCGTCGAGAGTGTCGAGCCCACCGTCCTGAAGCGCGTACGCACGTAGCTTGTCCGACAGCCCGATGCCCCGCCCCTCATGTCCGCGCAGGTACACGAGGACACCGCGTCCCTCCCGGGCGATGATCGCCAGAGCAGCCTCGAGCTGCTCACCACAGTCACAACGGCGAGAACCCAGGGCGTCACCTGTCAGGCACTCCGAGTGCAGGCGCACCAACGGGGGCTCGGCTCTGGTGTCACCGACGTCGCCGAGAACCAGGACCGCGTGCTCGTTTCCGGTCTCCTGCTCTCGATAGGCATGGGCGACGAAGTCGGCGTATCGCGTGGGAATGTGGGTCGTCGCCACCCGAGCGACCTGGGGAAGGGTCGGTTCCGGGCTCATCCAGGCACCTCCGTAGTCACTGTGT
>JBKPNJ010000187.1:0-5793 GCA_046732575.1 Actinomycetota bacterium | reverse complement strand
GTGGTTGCTCGTGGTCTACCCGGTGTGCATCCTGGCGTGTGCGGTGGCGTTGGTGCTGCGGTTCCGGCGGTCGTCGGGGGTGGAGCGGCTGCAGATGAAGTGGCTGGCCACCGCCGGCGCCCTCGTCGCCGCCCTGTACGTCGTGGCGATAGGCATCAGCCAGTTTCCGCACTCGCACACTGTCGACTTGTGGCTCGACAACACCGCATTGGCGGGGATGGTGTCCATTCCGGTGGCGATCGGGGTGGCGGTGTTGAAGCACCGGTTGTACGGGATCGATGTGGTGATCAACAAGGCGCTGGTGTTCGGGGCGCTGGCGGGGTTCATCACCGCGGTGTATGTCGGGATCGTGGTCGGGATCGGTGCGCTGGCCGGGCGCGGGGATCGGCCGAACCTGGCCCTGTCGATTGTGGCCACCGCGATCGTGGCCGTCGCGTTCGCCCCGGTACGCGAACGCGTCCAACGATTCGCCAACCGGCTGGTCTACGGCGCCCGCGCCACTCCCTATGAGGTGCTGTCGGAGTTCGCCACCCGGATGGGCGGCACCTACGCCTCGGTCGAGCTGCTGCCGCAGATGGCCCGCACCGTCGGCGAAGGAGTCGGCGCCGCCTCGGTCGAGGTCTGGCTCAAGGTCGGCACCCACCTGGTCCGCGAAGCCACCTGGCCGCCCAGCACCGACCCCGCACCTCCACCACTCGACGTCACCCCAGTAGACGGCACCACACCGAACGGCATCGGCGAGCAGCCACCGGCGATACCCGGCGGCCGGGTCGTCCCGGTCCGCCACCACGACGAGCTGCTCGGCGTGATCAGCGTCCACAAACCCCCCAACGACCCCCTCACCCCCGGCGAAGACAAACTCCTCAACGACGTCGCCTCCCAAGCCGGCCTGGTGCTCCGCAATGCCCGGCTGATCGAAGAACTCCGCAGCTCACGCCAACGACTCGTCACCACCCAAGACACCGAACGCCGCCGACTCGAACGCGACCTGCACGACGGCGCCCAACAAAGCCTCGTCTCCGTCGCCCTCATCCTCCGGATGGCCAGAAACCGGCTCACCACCACACCCGGAACACCCGGCACACCCGGCACACCCGGCGCCACCGATCTCGCCGCCGCCCTCGACCAAGCCTCCACCCAGCTCGCCGCCGCCATCGACGAACTCCGCGAACTCGCCCGCGGCATCCACCCCGCCATCCTCACCGAACGCGGACTCGGCCCCGCCATCACCGCACTCGCCGAACGCTGCCCCATCCCCGTCACCCTCACCTACACCCTCGACACCCGACCACCCGCCACCATCGAACACACCGCCTACTTCGTCGTCGCCGAAGCCCTCACCAACACCACCAAATACGCCCACGCCACCACCGTCACCGTCACCGTCACCGTCACCACCAACACCACCGGCACCACCAACACCACCGGCACCGCCACCACCACCGGCAACCAGCTCACCCTCACCATCACCGACGACGGCATCGGCGGCGCCACCACCACCACCACCGGCAGCGGACTCACCGGACTCACCGACCGCCTCGCCGCCGTCGACGGCACCCTCACCATCACCAGCCCCCCCGGAACCGGCACCACCCTCACCGCCCACATCCCCCTCCCCACCACCACCCCACCCACACCCACTCCCGAGCCCGAGCCCGCCACCACCGCAGGAGCCAATCCGTGACCGTCTCAGGCGCCAACGCCCTCACCGGGGACATCAACATCTTCCTGATCGCCGACGTCCGGGGGTACACCTCCTTCACCCAGCAGCACGGTGACGCTGCCGCCGCCAAGCTCGCCGCCAGGTTCGCCGATATCTCCCGCTCCGTCGTCGAGGAGCACAACGGGACCCTGCTGGAGCTTCGCGGTGACGAGGCGCTGTGCGTGTTTCGCTCCGCTCGCCACGCGATAACCGCAGCCGTTCACCTGCAGAGCCGCTTCGTCCGTGAGGCGGTGGCCGATCCTGACATGCCGCTGCTGGTGGGCATCGGGCTCGATGTCGGCGAGGCCGTACCGGTCGAGGGCGGTTACCGCGGTGGAGCGCTCAACGTCGCGGCCCGCCTGTGCAGCCTGGCCGGCCCCGGGGAGACGCTGGCCAGCAAGACGGTCGTGCACCTGGCCGGGCGGATCGACGACATCGAGTACGAGGACCGCGGAGCGACCCGCCTGAAGGGGATGAGCGACCCCGTACCTGTGACAAGGGTGTCGGGCAGCGGCGACCCCATGGGCACCCTCGCGGGGTCGAGGGTGCCCTCTGCGATGCGAGTGATCCTCGCCGACGACTCGGTCCTGCTGCGCGAGGGCATTGCCCACCTGCTGACCGACTCCGGCTTCAAGGTGACCGCCCAGGCGTCCGACGCCGACGAGCTGCTCGCGGCCGTGCGCTCCGATCCTCCCGATGTTGCCATCGTCGACATCAGGATGCCCCCGACCTTCAACGACGAAGGCCTGAGGGCCGCACATCGGATCCGCGCCGAGCTGCCCGATGTCGGGGTGCTCCTGCTCTCGCAGTACGTCGAGACAGACTTCGCGATGGAGCTCATCTCAGGCGGCGCGGCGAAGCTCGGCTATCTGCTGAAGGACCGGGTCGTCAACATCCAGGAGTTCACCGACGCGGTCAGGCGAGTGGGAGCGGGTGGCTCGGTCATCGACCCCGAGGTCGTCTCCCGGCTCGTCGGCCGTGCCCGGCACGACAATCCGCTGGACAGCCTGACCGAGCGCGAACGGGAGGTGCTGACGCTGATGGCCGAGGGGCGTTCCAACCAGGCGATCGCCGAGAAGATGGTGCTGTCGTCGAAGTCGATCGAGGGACATGTGCGCAACATCTTCACCAAGCTCCAGCTGCTCTCGACGCCCGATGACCATCGCCGGGTCCTCGCGGTACTGACGTACCTCAAGTCTTAGCGCCCGTCGACCTCACGGGTGTCGGATGACGCCGGACAACCGTCGGATGGCGCCGGACAACTGTCGGATGGCGGGTTAGAGGGCGGTGGTGATGGCGTCGCGGAGGATGGCCAGCCCCTCGTCTGCCTCGGACTCACTCAGGGTCAACGGCGGGGACAGCCGGAGGCAGTTGCCGTAAAGCCCACCCTTGCCGATGAGCAGCCCGGACTTCTTGCTCTGCTCGTGGACCCGCCCGGCCGCCGCCGGGTCGGGAACCTTGCCGGGCTTGACCAGCTCGATGCCGATCATCAGCCCGCGTCCGCGCACGTCCCCGACCGCCGGTATCTCCTCGGTCAGCGGTCGCAACCCCTCGAGCAGCTGGTTGCCGACCTTGGCCGCCCGTGACTGCAGGTCATGGGACAGCACATAGTCCAGCGTCGCGTTCGCGGCCGCGGTCGCGACCGGGTTGCCGCCGAAGGTCGAGATCGAATGGGCGGACAGGCAGTCCATCACATCCGCACGCGCGACCACGCCGCCGATCGCTGCGCCGTTGCCGAGCCCCTTGGCGAACGTCATCGCGTCCGGTGTCACACCGTGGGCGCCGATCCCCCAGAAGTGCTCCCCCGTCCGCCCCCATCCGGTCTGCACCTCATCGGAGATGAACAGGATGCCGTACTCGTCGAGGATCTCCTTGTAGGCGGCGAACAGGCCGTCCGGCGGCACGGTGAAGCCGCCGACGCCCTGGATGGGTTCGGCGATCATGCAGGCGACGTCCCCGGCGGTCGTCGTCTCGATCAGGTTGCGCAGGTCGTCCGCGCATGCCCGGATGAACGCCGCGTCGTCGAGCCCGGTGAACGGGCTGCGGTATCCGTAGCCGCTTTGCGCGTATGTCACATTCACCGGCGTCAGACTGGACGCCGACCAGCCGCGGTTCCCGGTGATCCCTACGGTGGCGAACGCCCGGCCGTGATAGCTGTTGCGCAACGCGATGACCTGGTTGCTGCGTCGCCGCTGGGTGGCCAGCAGCAGTGCCGCCTCGTTCGCCTCGGTGCCTGAGGTGGTGAAGAACACCTTCGCGTCGGGGATCCCGGAGAGCCCGGCGATCTTCTCGGCCAGCTCGATCTGCGCCCGGATCAGGTACAGCGTCGACGTATGCATCACACCGCTGGCGATCTGTCGCTCGATCGCCTCACGCACCTCGGGGACGTCGTAGCCGATCATGTTCGTGACGATCCCGGCGAAGAAGTCGAGGTACGTGCGGCCCTCGGCGTCGGTGACGCGGCACCCTTGTCCGCTGACGAGCTCGATCGGTTCGTCGTAGTAGAGCGTCAGCCAGGACGGCATCACTGCCCGTTGCCGGCCGACGAGCTCGGCGTGTGTCATCAACGGCTCCTTCACTGGTGGGTGACGACTGTCACCTGCGGTGGTATCACGAGTCGAAGCCAAGTCCGAATCGGTCGAGGGTGCGCAGCCACAGGTTGCGCCTTCCCCCGGAGGAGTCGGCGCGGGCCAGCGACCGGCGGGTGAGCTCGATGCCGAGGTAGCGGAACGGCTCGGGCGGGAAGGGCCACGGCCGCTCGCGCACCATGGTGAGCTCGGTGCGCTCGGTGCCCGCTCCCTCGAGCAGGTCGAGCATCACGTCGGCGGCGAACCGGGAAGCACCTACGCCGAGTCCGGTGAACCCCAGCGCGTAAGCGACGCGGCCACCATGCGCGGTGCCGTAGAACGCACAGAACCGTGTGCACGTGTCGATGACACCACCCCACCGGTGGCTGAACCGGAGCCCGGTCAGCTGCGGGAACGTGGTGAAGAAGTTGCGGCTCAGCGCAGTGAAGGTCGCCGCGCGCTGCTCGCGGTCGCGGCTGATCCGGCTCCGGTACGGATAGATCGCGTCGTAACCACCCCAGAGGATGCGATTGTCGCGAGTCAGCCGGTAGTAGTGGAACAGGTTCGCGGAGTCGCCCACGCCCTGGCGACCGCGCCAGCGCACCGATGCCATCTGCTCGCCGTCGAGGGGCTCGGTGGTGAGCGCGTAGTCGTACACCGGCACGGTGTAGAGCCGTAGCCGGCGCAGCAGCGACGGAGCGGCGTTGGTCGCGAGCACGACGCGCTCCGCGCGCACCCTGCCATGCTCCGTGTGCGCGGCGATCCGTCCCTTGCCCTCCTGGCTCAACCGCGAGACGCCGCTGCCCTCGAAGATCCCGACGTCGAGCTCGAGGCACGCGCGGCGCAGTCCCCATGCCAGCCGGGCCGGCTCCACCAGGGCGACGTCGGGGTTGTGCAGGCCGGCCAGGTAGGTCGGTGAGGCGACCTCGTCCTGCACGGCGAACTCGTCGAGATACCGCACCTGGTGACCCTCGGCGTTCATCTCCTTGCTGAGCTCGCTGAGCTCGGCAGCCTGGTGGGGGGCGGTGGCGACGTCCAGCTCGCCGGTGTGTTCGAACCCGCAGTCGATCCCGAACCGGTGGACCGTCCGCTCGATTGCCGCCAGGTTGTCGCGGCCGAGCCGGGTCAGCGTCGACATCTCGCGCGGCCACCGGGCCATGCCGTTGCTGAACCCGTGGGTGAGGCTGGCCGCGCAGAATCCGCCGTTGCGGCCACTCGCCTCTCCCCCGCAGTCCGCCGCCTCCAGCACCACCACGTCGCGGCCCGGGTCGCGCTCCTTCGCGAGCAGCGCTGTCCACAGTCCGGTGTAGCCGCCGCCGACGACTGCCAGGTCGCTGGCTGTGTCGCCGCGCAGCGGCTCCAGCCGCTCGGGACGGGTGGGGTCGTCCAGCCAGAACGGCGTGGGTCGTGCTCCCGCCAGCGCCGCCTGGGCCTCGGGCGGTACCGCCGGGGTCATGTCGTCGTCTTCACCCCGTCACGCGTCCGGTCGGTCGGAGAAGACGGTGCGGTGCCAGGGCTTGCGGC
>JBKPNJ010000186.1:0-3980 GCA_046732575.1 Actinomycetota bacterium | reverse complement strand
GAATCCGGCCTGCCGATGTTCACTCGCGGCTATGTGACCATCACCACGCTCGTCACCCCCGACGACCCGGCCGCGCTCGCCGACTGGTTCGACAGGCTGGAGGACGGCCTGTCGCGCTACGGCGACAACGAGCCGCGGGCGGTCCCGGATGGCGCCACCCCGGTGGTCGGGTTCGACCTCACCACGCACCAGGGGCACTTCATGGGGGCGGGCCACAACCGACTGCTGCTCTACGTCAAGGACGACCAGGCGTGGGTACGGGCGGCCGGCACGTGGGATCCGATGGCGTGGCACATCGACAAGGCCTACGCCGTCACCGGCCGCAACGCGCAACACGCGTTCTGGGGGCACGTCGTCTCCGGCGACGACAGCCCCGAGAGGGTTGAGCGGCTCTCGATGCTGCACCAGCTCGCGCTTCGTCTCGCGCCGACGCAACGTTCGCTTCGACGCCGATGACTTGGAGTCGGCCTAGTTCTTGCCGACGTAATCAGTAGACAACGATCGAATGGCCGCTGGGGCGGCCGCTGACGCGAGCTGCTGGGCATGCCTCTCCAGCCCCCAGCGCCGTGGGCCGTCGGGATCGACGAAGGCGACCGCCCGCAGCATGTTGCCGCGATTGCCCCGATCGACCGTGCGGCGAAGCCGGCGCTGCGCTCGAGGACTGAGGCGTGACGAGCCGCGCTCGATCGGCTCCGAGTACCACGGCGGCATCACGACGGCTGAGAACTCGGCGCGCCGCAGCAACAGCGGTAGCGTCTGCGGAGAGGAGAAGAGCAGGTGGCTGGGCGTGAAGCCGCGCCAGGCCTCCCGTCGCCGCTTGAGGGCGAGCGAGCCGGCGTTGACCGTGAGGATCAGGAGCACGCCGTCCGGCGCGAGCAGGCGGCGCAGCATCGTGAGGTCCTCGACCGGCGCGGCAAGATGGGCCAGCACGGACCACATGGTGATGACGTCGAAGCCGCCCTCCGCGATCGTCGGGATCGCCATGGGCGACCCGTGGAACGTGTTCGCTCCGCCCGGCTTCTGCCGCGCCGCCTCGATCGCATCGGCCGCGAGATCGACGCCGTAGCACTCGAACCCGCGCTCATGGGCAAGGTCGAGGAACAACCCGTTCCCGCACCCGAAGTCCAGCAACCGCCGCCCATTGCCAGCCGCGAACAGCGACCCGAACGCGCTCATCGTGACCTCATACCGCTGCACTCGCTTGCGCGTGTACTTGCCGCTCAGGAACCCGGCGTACTTCCCTGTCGCGTACAGATCGCCGAGCCGCTCGGGGCGGATCCCCGGGTGCCGGTAGAGGAACCCGCAGTGCTCGCAGCGGACGACGTGGTAGTTCCAGCGCGGGGTCTTGTGCCGGTGGTCCCAGGCGTGCAGGAGCTCCCGTAGCTGCGTGCCGCCGCACACGCACGGGCGCGCCACCTCGATCGCTGCGTGCTTGCGTGTCGGATCCGCCACGGCCGCCGCGTGCTCCTCCGGGCTCATCACCGGCGCCCGACGGATGCGCAGCGCCCAACTCAGCTCGAGCCAGCGGGCGTAGCCGGGAAGGGTGAGATGCCACATCCGGGGCCGCGGCCGGAAGCGACGAACGGCTGGACGGAGGCGCCGGGTGAGCTTCCGAACGAGGCGGCGAGCACGCCGCCTGTTCAGGCGGACGGCGGCTGGGGCTGAGAAGCGCATGGCGGCATCATTCTCAGAAATGGGGATGACGTGCAGCTCCGTGATGCTGCGTCCTCGTCTCTTCACGCGCAGCGCAGCTCAGCCGCGCGCGAGTCGCGCGCCCTCGACGAGCGCGCGGAGCTTCGCGTACGCCAGGTCGCGCGAGAGGTACTTCATGCCGCAGTCGGGGCCGACCTGGAGCCGCTCGGCCGGGATCACCTTGAGCAGTGCCTCGATTCGCGCGGCGACCTCCTCGGGCGTCTCCGGGTCGGGTCGTGAGAGGTCGAGCACGCCGACGATGACCGTCTTGCCGGCGATGGGCTCGAGCGCTGCAGGGTCGAGGCGCGGCTGTGCGGCCTCGATCGCGAGGACGTCGGCGGCGCAGTCCGCGAGCTCGGCCAGGAACGGGTAGCCGGACGGTCGGTCGTGGACGACGTGGGCGTAGCCGAAGCAGGTGTGGAGCGCGGTCGTCCCGGTGGCGCCCTCGAGTGCGCGGTCGATCGCGGGCAGTGCGAAGGCGCGGGCCTTCTCCGGTCGCGACTGCAGCCAGGGCTCGTCGATCTGGACGACGTCGGCGCCTGCCGCGAAGAGGTCGTGCACCTCCTCGTTGACCGCGACTGCGAGGTCCATCGCCAGCTCGGCCTCGTCGTCGTAGGCCTCGTTGGAGGCCTGCTGGCTCATCGTGAACGGCCCCGGCAGGGTGATCTTGATCGTGGCTCGGGTGCGGCTGCGCAGGAAGCGCAGGTCGTCGACCTCGACGGGGCGGCTCCGCCGTACCCGGCCGACGACGCGCGGGACCGCGTTGACGCCGCCGGCGCGGCCGGGGACCATCGCGGGGTGGTCGATGTCGAGGCCGTCGAGTGCGGTCGCGAAGCGGTTGGAGTAGCTCTCGCGTCGGATCTCTCCGTCGCTGACGATGTCGAGGCCGGCGCGTTCCTGGTCGGCGATGGCGAGCGCGGTGGCGTCGTCCTGCGCCTCGGCGAGATACGGCTCCGGGACGCGCCACAGTTCCCGTGCGCGCACGCGCGGGGGAAGCGAGCCGCGCAGCCGGTCGCGGTCGATCAGCCACTCCGGCTGCGGGTAGCTGCCGATGACGGTCGTGGCGATGGGCGGGGGCGTCACGGCGGGAAGCCTACGGGGACGATCCGGCCGCATGAGGCAGCCCCGCGACACGGCGGCGGGGCGCCCGGCCTCGGCGCCTCGCCGGTTCGTGTCCACGGAGCTGGGGCTGGACCTGTTCGCGTCCGATCCGGCACGTGACGCCCTACGCGCCGCTCAGGTACGTGTCGCAGGACGACGGGTCGCCCGACTCGAAGCCGGTGTTCCACGCCTGCTCGCGCTGCTCGGGCGTGCCGTGGTGCCCCGGGGCGGCGGTGTCGAAGTCGCCGACGGCGAGCGCGGCGTCGAGCGCCTCCCGGACGTCGCCGTCGTCGAGGCGGTTCTCGTCGTTGGCGCTCTTGGCCCACGTGCCGGCATAGCAGTCGGCCTGGAGCTCGAACGCCACCGTCGGCACCTGCTGGCCGTACTTGTCGAACAGGCCGAGCTCGTCCTGGATCTGGTGGCCGTACTCGTGCGCGACGATGTAGGCGACCGCGAAGTCGCCGACCGCGTGGCCGAAGCCCTGCGAGCTGCCGGGCAGCGCCTGGTCGAGTGCGCCGTCGTAGATTCCGGTCGCGAACTCCGGCGAGATGTGGATGGTGTCGTCCTGCGGGTCGTACGCGGCGACCTGGCCCGTCGCGCTCCAGTCGTAGCTGACCCGCGGCTCGGGCAGTCCGGCGTCCTTGAACGCCTTCGTCCAGTACTCGTCGACGTCCTTCGTGACCGCGGTCAGCAGCTGGTCCATGGTCTGGGGCTCGGGGCTGTCCTTCGGGCCGTACGCGAGCGCGGACGCCTGCGAGGCGCCGAGCACCAGCACGACTGCAGCCCCGGCCAAGAGCACGGGGCGGGTGAGTTTGCGCATCTGATTCTCCTAAGCGGGCTTGTGGTCACACCAGTGACGCAGCGGCCCCTAAGACGCTCCGGTGAGCCGGCTAACGGTTCCTAAGCGCGTGCGCACGACGGACATGTGGGTAGCGCCGACGCATGAGCTCAGACCAGCACACGGTTCAGGACCCCACGCAGCAGCACCCCGACTCGATCCCCGGCGAGCAGGCCGAGCACCCTGGCCTCGAGGCCGAGATGCGCCTCGCGCCCGACTTCGGCGAGCAGAGCTACCGCGGTTCGGGCAAGCTCGAGGGCCGCAAGGCGATCGTCACCGGCGGCGACTCCGGCATCGGCCGCGCGGTCGCGCTGGCCTTCGCCCGCGAGGGCGCGGACGTCGCCATCTC
>JBKPNJ010000185.1:0-10824 GCA_046732575.1 Actinomycetota bacterium | reverse complement strand
GATGCTGGAGACCGTCATCGTCTGCTCCTGCGAGGGCAGGGCCTCGTCGGGATGACGGCAGACGCTGTCGGGCTCGTTGGTGTGGTCGGCCAACGCCGCCTCGAACCGCGCGACAGTGCTCGGACCCTGATGCGCGGCGACGAAGTCGCCGACCTGCGCGAGCCGGCACCTGCTCGTCGAGTTCGACAGGTCCGCATAGTCCACCGAGTCGAAGTCGGGTGAGACGAAATGGTTGGTGTGGAACAGCATGCCCCCGGTATCGGGCTCGAGCCGGTGCACGGCGGACGCGTCGCCGGGCCGTGCCTCGACGTCGACTACCGACGCGTCCCGATCGGCGAGCAGGTAGTTCGCCGACGACGCTCTGGGTGTTGATTCCACCAGTGCCAGCCCTTCGTGGGTGGAGCCGCACTCCAGGAGTGCGCGCAGTATCACGTGATACGGCACACCGGCGTCGCCGTGGTCCTCGGCGCAGGCGAGTGCGTTCGTCAGCACGGCCAGGCCGCTGGAGTTCACGCCGTACTTCGCCAGCAGGCCGGCTTCGACGACGGTGACGAACCCCGGTCCGTCGTCGGGGAGTGCCTGGAGGACGACGACTGTGTCGCGGGCGAAGGGAAGCCAGTCCCAGTTCTGACCGACGACGACCGAGGCATCGGGGGCGACGCTCGCGAACGTCGTGCACTCCGCCGGGGCTGCCGGCGGCATCGCCGAACGGACCCGGGCCGAGAACATGACCTCGGTGCGCACGTTCAGCGCGAGGACGTCGAGCAGCTGCAGGTCCGCTCCGTCCGCCACCCCTGCCAGCTCCTTGACGTACCGCCCGGCGAAATCCTCGATCGCGGGCAGGAAGTGGCGCGCCTGTGCGGTGGCGCGGGGCCAGTCCCAGCCGGTCTCGTACTGGTATTGCCGGGCGTACGCGGCGACGGACCGGTGGATCCGCGCACGGGCCTGCGCCCCGTACTGACGACCGCGCTCGTACGATCCACCCGCCACCGTTATCAACGGGAACATCGGCGATCCTTCACGACTCGCGCCGGCGGCTACGCATGACCACATGTTCTCATCAGATGACCAGCTGTCGGTGGCATGCATCAGACTGGGCTCGATGACCCCGCCACGTTCCGACCCGCCCGGGACCCTGAGTCCCCCGCGACGTGCGATCGCCGCCCGCGTGATCGAGGCGTTGGCGGGGCCGGGCGCCGCTGTGCGCGACGATCAGGAGCGTGCGGTCGCCGCCTTGTGCGAGCCGGCTGCGCGCGTCCTCGTCGTCCAGGCGACCGGCTGGGGTAAGTCGGCGGTCTACTGGGCCGCCACGGCCATCCTGCGGGCGGAGGGCGCCGGCACGAGCCTTGTGGTCTCTCCACTGCTCAGCCTGATGCGCGACCAGGTCAACGCCGCAGCCAAGGCGGGCCTGCGGGCGGCGACGCTGAACTCGTCCAACATCGACGAGTGGTCTCAGATCGAGGCAGCCGTGGCCGCCGACGAGCTGGACGTTCTGCTCGTTTCCCCGGAGCGGCTGGCGAACCCCGCCTTCGGTGAGCGGGTCCTTGCAGCACTCGCGGGCCACATCGGTCTCCTCGTCATCGACGAGTGCCATGCGCTCAGCGACTGGGGCCACGACTTCCGTCCCGACTACCGGCGACTCGCGGGGGTACTGCAGACGCTCAACCCCCGCACACCGGTACTGGCGACCACGGCGACCGCGAACGACCGGGTCACCAGAGACGTTGCCGACCAGCTCGGCGAGGCGGCGGTCGTGCTCCGGGGTCAGCTTGCCCGCACCAGCCTGCAGCTCGTCGTCGTCCCGTCGACGGATCCGCTGTCCCGGTACGCGTGGGTCCTGGACCATCTCGGCGCACTCCCCGGCTCGGGCATCGTCTACTGCCTCACCGTCGCTGACGCGGAGCGTCTCGCCACGCTGCTGGCCCACCGCTACGGCCCGGACAACGTCGCGGTCTACACCGGCCAGCTCGACGCCGCGACCCGGGAAGCAACCGAGGACCGGCTGCGGCGGAACGAGCTGAAGGCGGTGGTGTCGACGTCGGCTCTGGGGATGGGTTTCGACAAGCCGGACTTGGGGTTCGTCGTCCATGTCGGGGCGACACCCTCGCCGGTGGCGTACTACCAGCAGATCGGCCGGGCCGGCCGCGGACTCGACCATGCCCTCGTCGTACTGCTGCCCAGCATCACCGACGAGCCGGTGTGGGAGTACTTCGCCACCGCCACCATCCCCGTTGCCGCTGACGTCCACACGCTGTTGGATGCGATGCGCGACGCCCGTCAGCCGATGAGCAGCCCGGCGCTGGAAGCCACTACAGGCCTGCGCCGCAGCAGCGTTGACCTGATGCTCAAGCAGCTCGCGGTGGACGGAGCCGTTTCCCGATCCGTCGACGGCTGGATGGCCACCGGTACGGAGTGGAGCTTCGACCATGACCACTACGACGGTGTGCTGGCCGGCCGACGTCGGGAGGCGGCCATCATGCGCGACTACATCGCTGGCGCGGGCTGCCTGATGGTCCTGCTGCAGACCTCGCTCGACGACGCCGGCGCCGCCGCGTGCGGACGATGCTCGGTGTGCCTTGGCAGGCTCCCGGAGCCGCTGAGCGCACGCCCGGAGCCCTCCACCGTCGAGGAGATCCGGCGGTTGCTGCGCAGCCGCGACCACGTCGTCGAACCCCGGAAGATGTGGCCCGGCGGCACGTTCGGTACGAGAGGGCGCATTCCCGGCCATCTTGCCGCGGCCGAGGGCCGAGCGGTCGTCCACGCAGATGCCCCCGAATGGCAGACGACCGTGTCGCGTGCCTTCGCCGACCCGGCCTGCGTCGAGCTCCCAGCGGAGCTGGGCGAGGCGTGCCTCACCACGCTCAGCCGCTGGCGGACGAGCTGGCCGGCGCGTCCGGAGGGAGTCGTGGGGTTGTCCGCCGCGGGGTACGCCGACCTTGTCGGGCAGATCGCTCGGCACATCGGTTCAGCGGGGCAGCTGCCGCGGCACGCCTGGCAGCCCACCGGCGGGGTCACCGAGCGCGAGACCTCGGGCGCCGATGAGGCTGCCTGCTGGCGTGCGGTACTCGAGGTCGACGACGAGCTGCGCTCGTTCGTGGACGGCCAGCGCATCCTGCTGGTCGTCGACCGTACCGCCACCGGGTGGCCGGTGACGGTCGCCGCCGCAGCGCTCCGTCAGGCCGGCGCCACCCTCGTGCTCCCGTTGGTCGTGCACCGGCTGCCGTGAGCGGCTGGTTGCCCGGCGGCTCACGCCGACGGCCGCCGGCGCCCGCGGTTGCGCGACTTCAAGGTGGAGTCGGCCGACAGCGTCTTGGCAGCCCGGCTCGCGCTTCCGTACTGTGACTCGCCGACCATCCGGTTGATGACCCCTGTCTCCTCCTCCAGGTCGGCCAGTGCCTCGGCGGGGGCGCAGGCGAGCGCCTCCGCGATGGCGGATCCGGCTGCGCGCAGGTCGGCCATCGCGGATCGGCCGTCGCCGACCGACAGGTGATGAGCCGCTGAGCGTTTCGCTCGCTGCGCCTTCTGGAACGCCAGCTCGGTCACGACCGCAGGGTCTGGGAGCCGGCCCGCCGCTTCGTCACCGGGGACGACATTGGCGTGCAGCGGCAGCTTGACCACCTGCTCGCGCAACAGCGCCATGTCGACGAAGCGGAGCTCGAGCGTCGCGACCTCCGCCAGCCCGAGCCCCGAGATGCCGGGAATCGAGAAGGTCAGCAGTAGCTTGCGCACCTCGTCGGCGTAGAAGCCGCCGAGCTCGATCAGCAGTCCCTCGTCGACCATCGCCGACGGTGTGTCATTGACGACTCGGACGGCCTGTACCTGCGGTGACATCCGCACCAGCAACGATGCGGCCTGGACGCTCTGGCTGAGCAGTCCATCGATCTCCCCGGCGATCAGGGCTCCAGCGTCATCGGCGTCCTCGGCGAACAGCTCATTGCCCCGGCCGCCGCGCGCGATCGCCGAGAGAAGCGTCTCGTCATAGCCGAGCCCGAAGCCGAGGACGGAGGTCGAGACGCCGTCGCCGGAGGCGGTGGAGGCAATCCCCGCCAGCTGGTCCGCATCCGTCAGACCCGCGTTGGCATGTCCGTCGCTGATCAGCAGCACGGAGGCCCCGTTGGCACTCGCGACCCGCCGCGACTCTTGAAGACCGCGAAGGTACCCGGCTGCCAGGTCTGTGCATCCACCCGGGGTCACCTGGTCGATGCGACGGATCACAGCTGCCCTGTCGCTCAGTCTGCCGGCAGGCACGACCAGGTCGACCTCGGTGTCGAAGACGACCAGCCCGAAGACGTCGTCGGGCTGGAGGCGCGTCACCAGCGAGGTGAGCGCCTGCTTGGCGCCGTCCAGCCGACCGCCGCCCATCGAGCCGCTGCGATCGAGAACGACCACGAGCGCGCAGGGCGGGCGCTGCTGCTCGGCCGTCGCCGATGGCGCTGTCAGCTCCACCAGGGCGGTCAGCTCCTCGTGCTGCTGGACGGCGAGCAGGTTGACGTCAAGCGACACGTCGATCTTCATTCGGTCTCCTTCTTCTTGATGAGGTATGCTGCTCATAGCATAATGCCTTGGGCATACTTCTGCAAGGAGCATAAGCATGACGGACGACACGGAGCCGCTGGAGCCCTTCGGGGCGGTACTCAGGGCCTGGCGCGAGGCGCGCGGGCTCACACGCCGCGAGCTGGTCGAGGCCAGTGGGCTCTCGTACCCGTACATCTCGCAGCTCGAGACCGGTTCGCGGCTACCGTCGCACAAGTCGCTGGCCCGGCTGGCGCGCGCCCTGCACGTGGAGCCGACCGAGCTCTCGGCGGCCATCACCTTCGACGACGACTCCATGGCGCCGCCGCGGGGCGAGCAGACCATCGGCGCCGCAGCGGCTCGTCCCTCAGCGGCAGGCTGGCAGTCGAACCCCGGGTTCGTACGGTCCTTGGCCGTTGGCAGCACTGCCGGCCGTCATCCGCCTGATCCGGACGCCGTCGCCCATCAGGTCGTCGACATCATCTCAGCGCTGCCGGCCGGCGAACGCCTCGACGTGCTGGTGCGCGCGCAGCGCCGGATCCTGGACGACCTCGTCGAGGAGCGGGTCCGGCGAGGCATGTCAGGGCGCCGGGGCTGACGTCGGTGACGTCATCGCGGGCGCGGGGCTCTGGCTCGCCAGGTGCAACTACGCGAACGGCATTGTCGGACGAGGGACATGCAGGACACTGAATGAGGTGAACCGAACGCCAGGCCAACGCCCATCCGACGGGAGCAGCTCAATCTCGCCATGACGACCGCTGCTGAGCACGAGTATGCCTCGGACGCCGAGCGCGTGGTGGGACGGGAACTCCTGACCCATCTGAGTTCCGGCGCTCGTCTGTGGCCCAACCAGCGGGTAACCGACGACAACAAGAATTCCGAGATCGACGTCGTTCTCGCGGTTCCGGGTGCCGGGTTCATCTGTCTGGAGGTCAAGGGCGGACAGGTCGCGTACGACGGAAGCCGATGGACTCAGACCGGCTCGAACGGTGATATCAGGCGCATAGACCCGGTCAGACAGGCACGCGACGGAATGTACGGGCTCAGGGCGTACGTCGAGAATGACCCCCGCTGGGGGAGGAGGCGGGGGAGCCGCTGGGCGCACGCGGTGGTGTTTCCGTTCACGAACCTGCCGGCGGAGTTCGCCACACCGGACTGTCCCCGCCACATGGCCTTCGGTCGGAACGACCTCGTGGGTCTCGAGGCGAAGCTCGCCGACATCGTCGTGAGGCAGCATGGCCGGGGAAGGAGGCCGACTGTTCAGGATGTCGACGTCCTCGCTGAGATCCTTCGCGGCCGTGGCTTCCCTCAGGCGGATGTGCCCGGGTTCGCCGCTGAGCGCGATGCCATGGCGGACCGACTCACCGCGCAGCAGGGTCTCATCCTCGAAGTCTCCAGCCTCGTCAGGCGGATGGAGATTCGAGGAGGGGCCGGATCCGGTAAGACCTGGCTTGCGTTGGAGCAGGCCCGCCGACTGGCCCGCACGGGCGATCGAGTGGCCCTCCTGTGCTACTCGCGAGGACTTGGCGGGTACTTCCAGCGTGTGACCAGCCAGTGGTCGCGGAGGGAGCGACCGGCCTACGTCGGCACCTTCCACGGACTGGGGAGCAGCGAATGGGGAGCGACCTCCACTCCTCGGGATGACAGTGACAGTGACTACTGGGAGGAGCGACTTCCCGCCGAGATGCATCGCCTTGCGATAGACCTGCACCCTGGCAGGAAGTTCGACGCGATCGTGGTGGACGAGGCACAGGACTTCGCAGATCCCTGGTGGCCGGTCGTCCTCACCGCCTTGAAGGATCCATCGAGCGGACGTCTCACCATCATGAGTGACGAGGGACAGCGCGTGTTCGCCCGCTTCGGCGGGATACCGGAGTGCGAAGTCGTCTTCGTCCTCGAGCAGAACCTGCGTAACACTCGTCAGATCGCCGACACGTTTCAGTCCCTGGCGCTCACCAGGATGCGCAACCGTGGCGGGAACGGCCCCTCCGTCCGGTTCGTCGAGTGCGATGCAGCTGATGCCGTGCATCAAGGAGACGACATCGTGGAAGAACTGCTCGATGAGGGCTGGCGCCCGAAGGACATCGTGCTCCTGACGATCGGCTCGCGCCATCCAGAGCAGGTCCAACGCCAGGCTGCGGGCCAGGAGGCGTACTGGAACTCCTTCTGGGATGACGAGCAGGTCTTCTATGGGCACGTGCTCGGGTTCAAGGGGCTGGAGCGCACTGTGGTGGTGCTCGCACTGAACGAGGCGGAGCCCGGGGAGCGTGCCAAGGAACGCTTGTACGTCGGCCTGTCGCGGGCGGCTGACTGTCTTGTCGTGTGCGGCGATCCCGAGTATCTGGAGCGTGTAGCAGGGAAGGGGATGACCGGCCGGCTCGTGTCACCACGGAAACCGCCCCGCTAGGAAGACTCACGACCTCGGCGTGACTCACGCGGGGTACATCTACCCGAAGGGGTCGCCCACCCAGCCGACCGACGAACACCCGCACGTGCCATGCCAAGACGCGCGGTGCGAGCGGGCGGTTCGAGATCGACGCCCTCGGTGCGGACACCATGTCGGGGCGGCTGTCCCAGGGAGCGGATCTCGAGCCGACCAATGAGGCGGAGTTGCTTGTCATCTTCCCGTTCCAGGACGGCACGCCCCACCTCACCAGCGGACGGCGAGCGATCCGGGTCACGCCCGGAGACAACCTCCGCCTGCAGCGCTTCGATGCGTCTGCACCGGTGACGGCATGAGCGGAGTTGGGGCTTGATCGAGGAACGCATGCCAGACCAGGCCCGGCGAGGTGGCTTCTGGTCGCTGCTAACCGGGAGCGGCACTGACCATCTGCGCGAGAGCCCGCCGGGCGACGGCGACGACCTCATCCTCGGTCATGGCCGCCCCCTGCCGGCGCAGAACCTCGAAAGTGCCGGCGCCAAGCCGCTGCGTCAGCGCATCCGCGTGTGCCATCTGCTCGGTGTTGGCCGCGGAGGCATGAGCCCACCCGGTCGGGCTGTCCAGGGCGCCGAGGAGGATCGCGGCCGGCTGGTCACGATACAGCCGCACGAGCAGGTCCATGACATTGCGCAGCGTGATCCACTGCTTCGTCCAGATACCCGAGTCGCGCCAGTGGTCGACAGCGGCCAGGTAGAGAGGGGCGGCGTCGGCAGGATCGCCGTGGCGGGTCCGCACCATTGCTGCCGCCACAAGTGAGACTTCCTCCAGGTACCGGTCCCGGGAGTCTCTCGCGCGGCGTAGCGCCTCCTCCAGCAGCGCACTGGCGCGCGCGGGGTCGGTGTCGATGAGTGCCTCACCCTGCACGTGCACCGACCAGTTGGCGATGATCGTCTCACCGCACGCCTCGGCGTCGAGCTGGATCCGCTCCGCGGCGGCCGCGGCGGTCTCCGGGTCACCGTCCTTGGCCACCACCAGCTGCCAGATGAGGCTGACGATTCGAGGCAGTGAGCTGAGGCCTTCCCGATCGGCCAGATCGAGCAGCTCCCCGACACGCCGCGAGGCATCCTCCATGCGCCCGTCGAGAAGACTGACCGCGAGAAGGGTGTAGCGCAGGTACGCCTCGGTGGCCGGTTGTACGTTCAGAGCCAGACCCTCGGCGACCAGGCGTTCCGCCTCCGGGAGCGCGCCCCGGAAGCGCGCGCCCGCTGCGGCGACGGCGAGGACACCGCTCAGTGCAGGCTCTGTCCCCGCCGCCGCGGCCAACGTCTGCGCGGCCCACTCCACGACCTCCGCGGACATCGTGTGCTCGACGAAGACGGTCATGCCACCGACCAGCTCAGCGGCGACCGTGATGTCATGGGCCAACGCCCAGCCGTGGGCGGCGCGCAGCTCGTCGAAGTGCTGGTCGAGCACGCGAACGTCGTTCAGGTGTCGCGCTCCGAACAGATCGCTCGCGGTCGACCCCGCCATGCTCGCGAACTGCAGCGCGTGCGCACGGCGGAGACGCTCGAGCCGTGAAACGGGAAGCCTCTCCCTTCCGTACTCGCGCATCGCCTCCAACACGGCGTACTGCGGAACGCTGCCGGGCACGCGAACGACCATGGACCGATCGACCAGCCCCAGCAGCACGCAGTCCACGTCGATCTCGTCAAGGACCATCTCCGGCGGCTCAGCGGCGCCGACCAGTCCTTCGGCCACCTCCAGCGTGAAGGTCCCGGCGAACACCGAGAGCACGTTGAACACGTGCTGCTCGGTTGCATCGAGCAGCTCGTACGACCATTCGACGACCGACCGGAGGGTGCGATGCCGCTCGGTGGCTGTTCGTTCGCCGCCGCGCAGCAGCGGGAACCGCCACGACAGGCGGGCCGCCAGGTCGGAGGCACTGATCGTACGCATCCGGGGGGCGGCCAGCTCGAGTGCCAGCGGCAGGCCGTCCAGCCGTCTGCAGATCTCGGAGATGTCGGCGCAGTTGGCGTCGTCAAGGCGCAGATTCGGCACCTGTCCCGCGGCACGGGCGAGAAAGAGCTGAACCGCGGGCGAGCTTGCGATGCTGTCCGCACTCGACGACGCGACGGGTACGGAGAGCGCGGCCAGTGGCCTCACCAGCTCATCGTCGATGCCGAGCGGGGAGCGCGAGGTGGCCAGCACCGCGACTCCGGGACATTGTCGGTGCAGCTGGTGCACCAGAGCTGCGCTCGACTCGAGGAGGTGCTCGCAGTGATCGAGCACCAGGAGCAGCTGCCGGTCACGCAGATAGGCAACCAGCCGTTCCGTCGGACCAAGACCGGCACGGATCGGAGCATCGAGGCAGGTGGCAACCGCAGACGCGATCGCTGCCCCGTCGGAGACCGCCGCGAGCTCACACAGCCACGACCCGCCTGGGAAGCGTGCCGACAGCCGTGCAGCGGCGCGACTGGCCAGGCGAGTCTTGCCGACGCCGCCGGGGCCGGTCAGCGTGGTCACCGTCCCCGGTGCCAGGCCCGCCGTCAGCCAGGCCAGGTCCTCCTCGCGGCCGTACAAGTGGTCAGTGGTCTCGACGATGTTGCCCCTGGGCCAGCTGTCATCGCTCGGCCGCGCGGTGCCCACCCTGACGGCGGGGGGGTGCCAGTCGAGCGACGGGGACTGCTGCAGGATGTCGGCCTGCAACCTCCTCATCGGCGCCGAGGGCTGCAGACCGAGCCGCTCGTCGAGCCGGTCTCGATACGCTCGAAACAGCTCAAGCGCCTCGCCGTGGCGTCCCGCCCGGTAGCCGGCCAGCATCAGCTGCGCGTGCGGGCGCTCTCGAAGCGGAGCAGCAGCCGTCAGTGACTCAAGCCGGCCGATGACGTCCAGGTGGCCGCCCAGACGCAGGCTGGTGTCGATCTGATCTTCGACGGCGGCCGCGCGGAGCTCCTCCAACCGGCTCGCTTCGCGGCGGGCGAAATCCTCCGCCGCGAACTCCGCATACGCGTTCCCGCGCCATAGCGAGAGCGCCTCCCCGAGCAGCCGCATCGCCTCCGCCGGATCATCGTCCACCCGGGTCCGAGCCGGGAGCACCAGATGCTCGAACCGCAATGCATCCAGGCTGTCCGGGGCCACCTCGAGCAGGTAGCCCGAAGCCTGGGTGACCACCCTCAGCCCCGACGAAGTCCCGACCGGCGCCTCGGCAATGCTCCGGCGGAGCCTGGACACCAGCGTCTGCAGCGCCGCGTTTGTGTGTACGGGAAGGTGGCCGCCCCAGACGACACCGGCCAGCCAGTCTGCCGGCACGACGGTGTTGGCCCGCGTCGCCAACGCGGCCAAGAGCCGCCGCAGCCGCACCGAACGGATCGGAGCACTCGCCAGCTCGAGCGAGCCGAGTACGCGCAGTGCGATCACACTTCGAGTATGAGGCGTCCTGCCGCCGGGGAGGCTGTACAGCCCTGCGATCCGGCCAGATCGCGTGACATGCGTTCCGGCCCGGGGATGGGTCAAGATCTTTCACCGGCAGTCTCGCCGTTCTCGAGCTGCGAGACGATGGACACGTGCACGGGTTCACGCTGCCGGCCGCATTGGCGGCCCATGCGGCATCAAACGGCTCCTCAGAGTTCCGGGAATGGGTCGCGAACCTCCCAGTGGTCGTTCCCGGACTGGCGCAGCGCTGGTCCCTGAGCGTCGGTGAGCCTTTCCAGCCCGGCGGGCACAACTCCTGGGTCGCACCCGCACGCGACACCCAGGCGCGGGACCTGGTGCTGAAGGTCGGGTGGAGGCACTCCGAGGCGAGGCACGAGGCCGACGGACTCCGGGTGTGGTGCGGCAGCGGGGCGGTCCTGCTCTACGAGGCTGACACGTTCGACCGGACGAGTGCGCTGCTGCTGGAGCGCTGCGTGCCTGGCACCGCTCTGAGCGATGTC
>JBKPNJ010000184.1:0-11425 GCA_046732575.1 Actinomycetota bacterium | reverse complement strand
CCAGCTGAGCGAGGGGGTGTTCGACGCCCCCGACGCGATGAGCCTCGTCGCCGCGGCGCGACAGTCTCTGGAAGGCGTGCGTGAACATGATCCGGAAGCGGCGGTCCTTGCCGAGCGGGCGGCGGAGATCGGCTATCTGTTGACGGACCTGGCGGGTGAGGTGTCCGCCTACGCATCGGGACTCGACAGCGATCCTCAGCGTCTCGCCTGGGTCCAGGCCCGCCGGTCGGCGCTGGCGCACCTGACGCGCAAGTACGGCGCGAGCGTCGACGAGGTCATCACCTGGTCGCAGCGAGCGGCCGCCCGGCTGACCGAACTGGACTCGACGGACGAGCGGATCGCGCGGCTCGGTTCGGAGCGTGCAGCGATCCGATCGGAGCTGGCCGTCGCTGCCGACCGGCTCAGTGAAGGTCGACGGGCCGCGGCCAGGACCCTCAGCGCGGCGATCACGACGGAACTGCATGCACTCGCGATGCCGGATGCGACGATGTCGATCTCGGTCAGCCACATTCCGGACCCGAACGGGCTGCAGGTGGGCGGCGCAGAGGTCGCGTTCGGCTCAGACGGCGTCGACCAGGTCGAGTTCCTGCTCGCTGCCGCCGCCGGGCTCCCCGCCCGCCCGCTCGGCAAGGGCGCTTCCGGTGGCGAGCTGTCCCGGGTGATGCTCGCCGTCGAGGTGGTGCTGGCCGACAGCACCGCCGTGCCCACGTTCGTGTTCGACGAGGTCGACGCGGGCGTCGGCGGCAAGGCGGCGGTGGAAGTCGGTCGCCGGCTGTCGAGGCTGTCGCGGTCGGCACAGGTCATCGTGGTCACCCACCTGCCGCAGGTCGCCGCCTTCGCCGACCGCCACTTCGTGGTCGTCAAGAGCGACGACGGCAGGGTCACCGGCTCGGGGATCTGCGCCCTCGACGACGCCGGGCGTGTCCGAGAGCTCTCTCGCATGATGGCGGGCCTGGAGGAGTCCGAGACCGCCGCCGCCCACGCCGAGGAGCTGCTGGCGACCGCCCGCGCCGACCGGCCCGGCGGACAGCGGGTGCGAGCCGCGCGATCGCCACGGCGCTGAGCCGGTTCCCGCCACGCAGCACCTCGTCCGTGCGCGGGTTCCCCGCTGGCGCGTGGCAGGATTGCCACAATGCGTATTCCCGCCTTGCGACGTCCCCGAGAGAACGGTCAGTCCGGAGTCAGCGGCCCGGCCCGGCTCGACCGGCGCACCAAGAACCTGACCAAGCGGCTGCGGCCGGGCGACGTCGCGATCATCGACCACGTCGACCTCGACCGGATCTCGGCCGAGGCCCTGGCAGATGCCCAGGTCTCCGCCGTCGTCAACGCCGCGGACTCCATCTCCGGGCGCTACCCCAACCTCGGGCCGGACATCCTCACCGACGCCGGCATCGTCCTCGTCGACGGGGTCGGTCCGGAGGTGTTCCAGCGCGTCAGCGAGGGCGACGTCATCCGCGTCGAGGACGGCGTGATCTACCTCGGGGACGCCTCCGTTGCCGCCGGTCAGGTTCAGAGCAAGGGCACTGTCTCGGAGTCCATGGAGGCCGCTCGCTCCGGGCTGTCGGCCCAGCTCGAGGCGTTCACCGCCAACACGATGGAGTACCTGCGTCGCGAGCGGGACCTGCTGCTCGACGGCGTGGGCGTGCCCGATGTCGTCACCGGGATCGACGGCCGGCAGGTGCTGATCGTGGTCCGTGGGTACGACTACCAGGAAGATTTGCGCACCCTGCGGCACTACATCCGCGAGTACCGTCCGGTCCTCATCGGCGTGGACGGCGGGGCCGACGCGCTGCTCGAGGCGGGCTACACGCCGGACATGATCATCGGCGACATGGACTCAGTGTCCGACGCGACCCTGCGGTGCGGCGCGGAGGTCGTGGTCCACGCCTACCGGGACGGCCGGGCGCCCGGACTCGAGCGCTTGGAACGCCTCGGCATCCGCAGCGTCGTGTTCCCCGCGACGGGAACCAGCGAGGACGTCGCGATGCTGCTGGCAGACTCCAAGGGTGCCACGCTCATCGTCGCGGTCGGCACGCACGCGACGCTTGTGGAGTTCCTCGACAAGGGCCGGTCGGGGATGGCCAGCACGTTCCTGACCCGGCTGAGAGTGGGCCCGAAGCTCGTGGATGCCAAGGGTGTCAGCCGGCTCTACCACAGTCGGATCCGGACGTGGCAGCTCGTGATGCTGGTGCTGTCGGGGCTGATCGCACTGTGTGTCGCTGTGGCCGCGACGCCGACCGGTCAGGCCTGGCTGGAGGTACTCAACGGCAGGTTCGACGACTTCGTCTACTGGTTGCGGGGACAGTTCCAGTGATCGACTTCAGGTACCACATCGTGTCCATCGTCGCCATCTTCCTGGCGCTCGCCACCGGTGTCGCGCTCGGCGCAGGACCACTGAAGGGGACGGTGGATCAGTCCTATATCAGCCAGGCCGAGCACGACCGGCAGGACAAGCAGAACCTGCGGGACCAGATCACCGGGATGCAGAACATCGATGACTTCCAACGAGCTTTCGTCAATGATGTCGCGCCGACACTGCTGGCGACAAAGCTGCAGGGTCGCACGGTGTGCCTGCTGACCCTTCCCGGTGCGAGCAAGTCGACCGTGGACGCAGCGCGGACGTCGCTCACGCAGGCAGGCGCCCGGGTCTCCCCCACGGTCAACCTCGGATCCGCGATGCTCGACTCTGAGAACAAGACGTTGGCTGACTCGCTGGCATCGCAGCTGCGCCCGCGAGTCACCGGCCTCGACGTGAGCAACGACGCCGGCACCTACGACCTGGTGGGTGCGATTCTGGCCCGGGCGCTCGTCACCACGGCGCCTGCCGGCGTCCCGGCCGACGCCTCCGCCACCAACATCCTGTCCGGCTTCGCCGGGGCCGACCTGTTGTCGACCGACGGCGACATCGCCCGGCGCTGCTCGCTGGTCGAGGTGGTCACCGGGGACTCCAACGGCACCGACGAGGCCTTGGGTGCCAGCGACACGATCGTGCTGTCCATCGTCAAGGCGCTCGACGCCGGGAGCGACGGACTGGTGGTCGCAGGTCCGCCGGCCGCCGCGGTCGAGGGTGGAGTCGTCGCCGCCGTACGTGCCGACGACGCCACCGCGGCCGAGGTGTCGACGGTCGATGTCGCCGACGAACCCAGCGGCGCGGTGGCGGCGGTCTACGCGCTGGTCGAGCAGGCCCAGGGCAAGGCCGGGCAGTACGGCGCCGTGGCCACGACCGATGGCCCGATCCCGGCGCCGACCGGCGGCAACAGCCCGTGAGTCACGTCGGCCTCGGCCGGCGTACGCTCGTTGCCGTCGCCGCGGGTGCGGTAACGCTCTGCACCAGGCGGGCGCTGGACGCCGCGCCACCGGGAGGGGCCGACGCCTGGACGCGGCGCAATCACCGCGGGCAACCCGTGTCGTTGCTGGCCGGACCGGCGCTGGCCGCCGGCATCGTCACCGCCACATTCCTGGTGGGCGAGGCGCCGGCCAGGGCGCGCTGGCAGAGTGGCCTCGCGGTGACGGCGACGGCGGCCATCGGTGCCTACGACGACCTGCGCGGCGCGACCATGACCAAGGGACTACGTGGCCATCTCAAGGCACTGCGACGAGGCCAGGTCACCAGCGGGGCCGTGAAGGCCGGTGGCATCGGCCTCACCGGGCTCTTTGCGGCCCGGTTCCTGGTCCCGAGGCGCTCTCTGTTGGACAATCTCCTCGATGCTGCACTGATCGCCGGCGGCGCGAACCTGCTGAACCTGTTCGACCTGCGGCCGGGGCGGGCCCTGAAGGTCGCCCTGCTGTCCGCACCGGCGGTGTTCCTGTCAGGCGGGTCCCTGGTGGCGCCGGTGGTCGGTGCGTCGCTGGCGACGATCCCAGACGACTTGGCCGAGGGCTCGATGCTGGGAGACTGCGGTGCAAACGCGCTCGGTGCGGCGTTGGGCTGTGCACTCGTCGTCGCGGGTACCCGGGAGCAGCGCGGCACCGCACTGGCCTGCGTGGCCGGTCTCATCCTGGCCAGCGAGAGGTTCAGCTTCACGGCGGTGATCGAAGGCACCCCCGCGTTGTCCTGGCTCGACCGCCTGGGCCGAGAGGTGTCGCCCGGCTGGTCGCCAGGTTGAGCGTCCGGCCATATCCGGCACCGGTCGGCGAGGCGGCATCGACGAGGTCGGGGTTGACGGTAGGCTGGAGTCCCGTGGACAGGTGAGCCCGCTTGCCGCATACCGAACTGCCACGGGAGTCCTTTTGGCCGTGCCCTCGCCGACCAAGCACCTTTTCGTCACCGGGGGTGTCGCGTCTTCTCTCGGCAAGGGGTTGACGGCGTCGAGCCTGGGCCAGCTGCTCAAGTCGCGCGGGTTGCGTGTGACCATGCAGAAGCTGGACCCGTATCTCAACGTCGACCCGGGCACGATGAACCCGTTCCAGCACGGCGAGGTGTTCGTCACCAACGACGGAGCCGAGACCGACCTCGACATCGGACACTACGAGCGGTTCCTCGACGTCGACCTCAGCCAGATCGCGAACGTGACGACCGGGCAGATCTACTCGACGGTGATCGCCAAGGAGCGCCGCGGCGACTATCTCGGCGACACCGTCCAGGTGATTCCGCACATCACCAACGAGATCAAGGAACGGATCCAGGCGATGGCCGGTCCGGCCGTCGACGTCGTCATCACCGAGATCGGCGGGACGGTCGGGGACATCGAGTCGCTGCCGTTCCTGGAGGCCGCCCGCCAGGTCCGCCACGACGTCGGCCGCGACAACTGCTTCTTCCTGCACGTCTCGCTCGTCCCCTACATCGGTCCGTCCGGTGAGCTCAAGACCAAACCCACCCAGCACTCGGTGGCGGCGCTGCGGTCGATCGGCATCCAGCCCGACGCTGTCGTGTGCCGCGCCGACCGGCCGATCCCGGCCAACGTGAAACGCAAGATCTCCCTGATGTGCGACGTGGACGAGGAAGCCGTGGTCGCCGCCGTCGACGCGCCGTCGATCTACGACATCCCCAAGGTGCTGCACGGCGAGGGACTCGACGCCTATGTCGTGCGCAGGCTCAACCTCCCGTTCCGCGACGTGGACTGGAAGTCCTGGGACGACCTGCTTCGGCGGGTCCACGAACCGGCCGAGGACGTCACGATCGCGCTCGTCGGCAAGTACATCGACCTGCCGGACGCCTATCTCTCGGTGGCCGAAGCCTTGCGGGCGGGTGGCTTCGACAACGAGGCACGGGTCAACATCCGCTGGATCGCGTCCGACGACTGCAGCACACCCGAAGGCGCTGCTCGGCTGCTGAGCGACGTGGACGGCGTTTGCGTACCCGGCGGTTTCGGGGTGCGTGGCATCGAGGGCAAGCTCGGGGCGCTGACCTACGCCAGGGAGCACAAGATACCCACACTTGGGCTCTGCCTCGGTCTGCAGTGCATGGTTATCGAGTTCGCCCGCTCGGTCGCCGGCCTCACTGGTGCCGACTCGTCCGAGTTCGACCCCGGGACCAGCGAGCCGGTGATCGCCACGATGGCCGAGCAACGGCACATCGTCGGCGGCGACGGGGACCTCGGAGGCACCATGCGACTGGGGCTCTATCCGGCTCAGCTGTCGGAGGGCAGCCTGGTCCGCAGGTTGTACGGTGCAAGCCACGTCGATGAGCGGCACCGGCACCGCTACGAGGTCAACAACGCCTACCGGGACGAGCTGCACGACGCCGGGCTCCGGTTCTCAGGGATGTCACCGGACGGGCAGCTGGTCGAGTACATCGAGCTGCCCCCCGCGGATCACCCCTTCTATGTGGCCACGCAGGCACACCCAGAGCTGCGCTCCCGGCCGACCCGGCCACACCCGTTGTTCTCCGGCCTCGTCGCGGCCGCCGTCGCGCGGCAGCGCGAGCTGCGGCTGCCGGTCGACGGCGTGGCCGTGCGTCGCATAGAGGTCGCCCGGGCGTCCAGCTCGTGACGCGCAGACGCCCAGACGACCTCCCGGGACTCCTCCTCGGGCCTGAGGAGCTGCTGGACCGCCCCGAGCAGTGGCAGGTGAGCGGATCGCAGCGCGAGTTCGTCAGCGGCCGGGTCATCTCGGTGCGGACGGACGAATTGACGCCGGCGAAGGGCGACTCGTTCACCCGGGACGTCGTGGAACATCCAGGGGCGGTCGGGGTGATCGCGCTCGACGACGACGACCGGATCCTGCTGGTCAGCCAGTACCGCCATCCGGCCGGGCATCGACTGCTGGAGCCTCCGGCGGGACTGCTGGATGTCGACGGGGAGCACGAGGCAGCCGCAGCGGCCCGTGAGCTCACCGAAGAGGGCCATGTTGTGGCAGACGACTGGCGGCTGCTCGTCGACGCGTTCACCTCGCCGGGGATGACCGACGAGAGGATCAGGGTCTACCTGGCCCGCGGCCTGCACGCGATCGACGAGGACGACTGGTTCGTCGGTGAGCACGAAGAGGCGGATATGCCGTTGTTCTGGGCTTCGCTGTCTGATGTGGTCAAGGCGATCCTGGCAGGGGACGTGCACAACCCCATCCTGGTGATGGGGGCGCTGTCATGCTGGGCCGCGCAGCACGGAGTCGGCTACGACGAGCTGCGCAGAGTCGACCCGCACTAGAGACGCGCCGCGCATGCTACGTTCACGCCGGGCGGTCCGTACACCGGGGAAGCGTTCGGGCGAGGCGGTGCCCGGAAGAGTGCTGGTGCAGTCGCAACGGAGCGAGGAGCGCGAGTCCCATGAAGATCGGCGTGCCGAACGAGGTCAAGAACCACGAGTATCGCGTGGCGATCACACCAGCGGGGGTTCACGAGCTCAGCTCCCGCGGACACGAGGTGTTCGTCGAGACCAGCGCCGGGCGTGGATCGTCGATCCCCGACGAGGATTACGTCGCCCAGGGCGCCAAGATCGTTCCGGAGGCCGACGAGGTGTGGGCGACCGGCGACCTGATCTTGAAGGTGAAGGAGCCGGTCCCCTCCGAGTACGAGCGGATGCGTAAGGACCAGGTGCTGTTCACCTATCTTCACCTGGCCGCCTCGCGCGAGTGCACCGACGCGCTCCTCAGTCGCGGAGTGACCGGGATCGCCTACGAGACGGTGCAGACCCCGGACCTCGCCCTTCCGTTGCTGGCCCCGATGTCGGAGGTCGCGGGTCGGCTCGCACCGCAGGCGGGCGCCCACCACCTGATGCGTCAAGGTGGCGGCCGCGGGGTGCTGATGGGAGGAGTCTCCGGCGTGTATGCGGCGAAGGTCGTCGTGATCGGCGCCGGAGTCTCCGGGATGAACGCCGGCGCGATCGCGCTCGGCATGCAGGCCGAGGTGCTGCTGCTCGATCGCAACATCGAGCGGCTCCGGGAGGCCGACAGGATCTACCAGGGACACATGCAGACGGTCGCCTCGAACACGCTGGAGGTGGAACGTGCGGTGCTCGATGCCGATCTGGTCATCGGCGCGGTCCTCGTACCTGGTGCCAAAGCGCCGATGCTGGTGAGCAACGAGCTGGTTGCGCGGATGAAACCGGGTTCGGTGCTCGTCGACATCGCCATCGACCAGGGCGGTTGCTTCGAGGATTCCCGTCCGACCACCCACGACGCGCCCACCTACCAGGTGCACGACTCGATCTTCTACTGCGTCGCGAACATGCCTGGTGCCGTGCCGCACACCTCGACGTACGCGCTGACCAATGTGACGCTCCCCTACGCCGCGGCGCTCGCGGACAAGGGCTGGCGGCAGGCGCTGCGCGACGACCGGTCCCTGGCGCTGGGGCTGAACACCTATGACGGACAGGTGACCAACGCCCCCGTCGCCCAGGCGCATCAGCTCGACCACATCGAGCTCGATGAGGTGCTCGCCTGAACGGACCAGCCTCGCCCGAGCCCGAGCCCGGCACCGTTGCCGCCGCCTCGGACCCTTCGGCGCTGGACCGGGCGATCCGTACCTATCTCGATCACCTCGGCGTCGAACGCGGCCTCGCCGCGAACACACTCAGCTCCTATCGGCGGGACCTGCGCAGGTACTCCGCCTACCTCTGCCACGCGGGCATCGATGATCCGGCCCGCATCGCCGAACGCGACGTGGCGGAGTTCCTGATGCGGCTGCGCGAGGGGGATCCCGACCATCCGCCGCTGGCCGCGGGAAGTGCCGCGAGAACCGTCGTCGCGGTTCGCGGGTTCCACCGGTTCGTGTTGCGCGAAGGGTTGGCCAAGGTCGACCCGGCGCACGCCGTGCGTCCGCCGGCACCACCACGGCGGCTGCCGAAGGCGCTGCCGCTGGCCGACATCGAGCGCATCCTGCGCGCCGCCGGCCAGCCGGGGACCGCTCTCGCGGCTCGCGACCAGGCCCTGCTCGAGGTGCTGTACGGGACCGGTGCGCGCATCTCCGAAGCAGTGGGTCTGGACGTCGACGACCTCGACCTGGAGTCGGGAACGGTCCGGCTGCGGGGCAAGGGCGGCAAGGAGCGCATCGTCCCCATGGGTTCATACGCCTGCCGCGCCGTCGACGCGTATCTGACTCGATCGCGGCCGGGTCTGGTGTCGCCCAGGAGCAGCGGCGGCGCGATGTTCCTCAATGCTCGTGGGGGTCGGCTGTCCCGGCAGAGTGCGTGGACAGTACTGCACCGGGCGTCGCAGGCTGCCGGAGTCACGGCAGACGTCTCGCCGCACACGATGCGGCACTCGTTCGCCACCCACCTGCTCGACGGCGGTGCCGACGTCCGCGTCGTGCAAGAGCTCCTCGGCCACGCCTCCGTCACCACCACGCAGGTGTACACCCTGGTGACCGTCGACAAGCTTCGTGAGGTCTATGCGACGTCACATCCGCGAGCGCTGGCCTGAGTCGCTTGGCGCAAACGTCTGCACCGGCATTGTCCCCAGGGCAATCCCCAGCACCGTTCGTGCTTGTGCATGCGCAGCGCGACGCCGTGCACAGAAATCCGGCGGTGCTTGTCCCCGCTCACGGACACCGCTTAGAGTCGCCGGGCGTCGGCCTTTTGCCGACGTGTCGGTGGGGAGGCAAAGCGGGAAATGAACCAGTCGACTAACCCCCAGGACGCATACCACGACGACGGTCGCAACAACGTCGTGTACCGCAGCCTGGGTGAGGAACGCGCCACCGCGCCGCCGGTGGCTGAGCACCAGGACGACGTACGTGGGACGGAGCAACCACCGGCTCCAACCGATCACGACCGGCCGGTCGTAGAGGTGGGCGAGGCCGCCGTCGAGCTCGGTCCTACCGGCAGGCCGAGACCACACCTGCCCGAGCCGGAGCCCCTGCACAGCCACGGCCCGGCCCGGGTGCTCGCCCTGTGCAACCAGAAGGGCGGGGTGGGCAAGACGACAACCGCGATCAGCCTTGGGGCCGCGCTCGCCGAGATGGGCCGGCGGGTGCTCCTTGTCGACTTCGACCCGCAGGGCTCAGTCTCGGTCGGCCTCGGATTCAACCCCAACGACCTGCAGCTGTCGATCTACAACCTGCTGATGGGCTCGGATGTGACCGTGGACGCGGTCATCCACAAGACGGACATCGCCGGGCTCGACGTGCTCCCGTCCAACATCGACCTCTCGGCCGCCGAGGTGCAACTGGTCAACGAGGTGGCCAGGGAGCAGACGCTGGCCCGCGTCATCGAGCCGGTGATCCCCGAGTACGACGTCGTGTTGATCGACTGCCAGCCCTCCCTGGGACTGCTGACGATCAACGCGCTGACCGCCAGTGACGGCGTCATCATCCCGCTGGAGTGCGAGTACTTCGCTCTGCGCGGCGTCGCGCTGCTGAAGACCACCATTGACAAGGTGTCGGAGCGGCTGAACCCGCGGCTGCGGATCGAGGGGCTGCTCGGCACCATGTACGACAGCCGCACCCTGCATGGTCGCGAGGTGCTGCAGCGACTGGTCGAGGCGTGGGGGGATGCGGTGTTCCACACAGTGATCCGTAGGACCGTCAAGTTCTCCGACTCGACAGTCGCCGGAGAGCCGATCACGGCGTACGCGTCGAACTCGGCCGGCGCCGACGCGTACCGGCAGCTGGCCAAGGAGGTGCTGGCCCGATGCCCCGTCGCGTGAGCCTGCCCGGCTCCGACGAGCTCTTCCGTGAGACCTCCGTCGAGCAGTCCGCGGCCGAGTACGTGCAGCCGGAAGCCGCCGCGGAGGGCAGCCGGTCCAACGGCGACGGGCCGCCGCGGACCAGCGGCCGGGTACGGCACGAGGAGAAGATCACCGTCTACGTGACCGCGGAGGAGCTGGTCGACCTCGAGCACGCCCGGTTGGAGCTGCGTCGTTCGCACCGCATCTCCTCCGATCGCGGGCGCATCGTCCGCGAGGCGATCGCGATCGTGCTGGCCGACCTGAAGCTGAACGGGGAGGACAGCGTGCTGGTCGACCGGTTGCGGTCGCGGTGATCCTCGGCCTGGAGACGGGACCGCCGGGGTCGGCGGCACGGACGGAGTTCACCGTCCACCTCGAGAACTTCGACGGCCCGTTCGACCTGCTGCTCGGACTGATCTCCAAGCACCAGCTGGACGTCACCGAGGTCGCGTTGTCGGAGGTCACCGACGAGTTCATCTCTCACGTCAAGCTGGCGGGCCAGGAGTGGGACCTCGAGCAGACCACCGGTTTCCTGCTCGTGGCATCGACACTGCTCGACCTGAAGGCATCGCGTCTGGTTCCCAGCGGGGCTGTCGAGGACGAAGGCGATCTCGCGCTGCTCGAGGCACGCGACATCCTGTTCGCCAGGCTGTTGCAGTACCGCGCGTACAAGCTGGTCGCGGGCGAGCTCAGCCAGCGTTTGGCCGTCGAGAGCCGGCGTTGTCCCCGCTCGGTCGGGCTCGAGCCCCGGTTCGCAGCGGCGTTGCCAGAGGTGCTCATCGGCCTTGGAGCTGACGAGCTCGCGGTCCTGGCTGCGCAGGCATTGCGTTCCCGGCCCGAACCGACGATGGAACTCGCCCATCTGCACGTCTCTACCGTCAGCGTGCGGGAGCAGGGCGCGATCGTCGCGGAGCGCCTGCGGAGCACGGGGACGGCGACGTTCCGCTCGTTGTGCGTCGACTCACCCGACACGAGCACGACTGTTGCCCGCTTCCTCGCGCTGCTGGAGCTGTTCGGAGCCGGTGTGGTCACCTTCGAGCAGGTGACGGCACTGGGTGAGCTGACCATCCGGTGGACGGGTTCGGCGGACGTCCAGATCGACGTGGGCGACAAGTTCGAGGGGCCCGAGGAGTGACCCAGTGAGCGAGCCGACGAGCCGGGGGCAGAGCCAGGCGGCGGAGCCGGCCCCCGCGTCGGATGACCCGCCGAAGGCTGCGCAGCCCGAGCAACCGCCGCCGTTGCGCCCGGCCTTGGAAGCCGTGTTGATGGTCGCCGACCAGCCGCTGGACGGCCTCACCCTCGCGCAGGCGGTCGGCCACCCGCCGGGCGACGTGGAGTCCGCCCTCTGCGCGTTGGCGGAGTCCTACACCGAGGAGTCCCGCGG
>JBKPNJ010000183.1:0-5996 GCA_046732575.1 Actinomycetota bacterium | reverse complement strand
CGAGCCGGAGCGCGCAGTCGACCTCATCGGATCCGATCCAGGCCGCCCGCTGGTCGGCGGCGTTGCGGAGGGCGTTCTCGTCGGCGGCAACCTGACCCTCCTTGCCGCCCAGCTCGGGTCCCGCACGAGCCGGCCGGCCGGCGACTCGATAGTGGTCTTGGAGGACATCGGCGAGCAGACGTATCGCCTAGACAGGTCACTGACGTCGCTGCTGCGAGCGGGCTGGTTCGGCGGAGCGCGGGGGGTCGCGGTCGGGACCTGGCAGGACTGTGGGGCGCCGGAGTCCGTTCAGGCGCTGCTGGTGGACCGGCTCGGCGTCCTGGACGTGCCAGTGCTCTGGGGGCTGCGGTCCGGCCACGGAGCGGCCAACCGTCCCATCGCTTTGGGAGTGCGCGCCCGACTCGACGCCGAGGCGGGGACCTTGCACTTGCTGGCCCCGGCACTCAGCTGAGGCCGGCTCGACGCTGGCGCAACGACGGTCGTCGCAGCCGGGCCTTCGGTCGGCACCACCCCGAATCAGCGACGGGCGGAGTCTTCACCAGCCTGGTGACGGGTCCATCCGCCGCAGCTCGCTCTCGACGTTGCGGCGCGCCTTGGTCTCCCAGCGCACAATCCCCTGGGTGGTGCGGAACACGGTGGGCCGCTGCAGGAGACTCCGCAGGACCTCCGAGCGCCGCTCGCGGAAGGTCTGCTCAGAGACCCGGTGGTACTCCGCCCGGACGTCTTGCACATACTCGGCGTACCGGAGCGCATCCGCGGCCAGGATGGCCAGGTCGGCGTCACAGAGCACAGCGCCGTCGGCATCGCCCTGCTCGGGGTCATGGGCCGCAGTGAGGCGGACCAGCCGGGCCACCTGGGCCACAGTGTGAGGTGGAACCTCATACGACGGCAGGGCATCCTCGGCGAACCGGGCGGACGCTTCCTCATTGTCGGAGCGCGACGCGTCATAGACGGCGTCATGGAACCATCCGGCCAGCTCCACGGCCCGCGAATCGACGGCAAAGGCGCCGAGCTCGTCGATATGACGGAGGACCTCGAGCAGGTGCCGCGCGTCGTGGTAGCGCCGGCCGACGTGCTGGTAGCGGTCCAGCAGCTCAACACCGAGCGCCGCCGCGCCCGGGAGCAGGGCGTTCCAGCGATCGGTGAGGTGAGCGAGGTGGTCCATCGGCGTCTACCGCCTCCCGGCTCAGAGCGGGGCCGGCAGCGGCTCGGAATGGACGACGGACAGCGACGTCACGGCCCGGGTCAGGCAGACGTAGAGACGGCGCAACCCGGTCAAGTGGTCCGGCTCCCCTCCGACGATCGAGGCGGGCTCGACAAGGACGACATGGTCGAACTCCAGGCCCTTCGCCAGGCTCGCCGGGACCAGGTCGATCCTCGCGTCGACGTCCGACGCGTCGCCCAGCCGGGCGAAATCCAGGCCGACCTCGGTCAGCGCAGCCGCCAGCGGCCCGGCCAGTCCGGCCGGAGTGATCAGGCCGATGGATCCCTCGGACCTGCAGGCGTGGTGCACCGCGTGCATCGCGGTTGCGGTGAGATCGGCGGTCGGCAGGATGCGGAGGTCTCCGCGGCCCCTGCGAACCGATGACGGGGGCACCAACTGCGGAGCGATCAGGGGCAGCAGCCGCGCCGCGTAGGCGAGCACGTCGGCGGGCACCCGGAAGCCGAGGGTCAGCTCCTCGATGTGCGCCCCGGGCTTTCCCAGATGGGAGAGCGCGTCCTCCCAGGACCTCGACGACCACGGGGTGGTCGCCTGGGCAAGGTCGCCGAGCACGGTCGCCGACCCGGTCGTACAGCGACGACCGACAGCGCGCAGCATCATCGCCGAGAGATCCTGTGCCTCGTCGAGCACGACGTGCCCCAGGCTCGCAGTGCGTTCGATCAGATCGGCCGCCTCGTCGACGAGGACGGCGTCGGCCAGCGACCATTTCGCCGAGCGCGGACCCTTGGCCGGCCTCGACCACAACAGCGTGGCTTGCTCGGACTCGGTCAGGATCCCATCGGCACAGCCGGCCAGGAAGCCGGCGTCGCTGAAGAGGCGCAGCACCACCCGGACCGGATCAACGGCGGGCCACAGCTGGTCGACGTACTGCCGCACCGGCCGGCAGCGGGCCACGACGTTCTGCACCCGGTCGTCGGGTGAGTCACCGGCCAGCTCCATCTTCAGCAGGATCGCGTGCGCCAGCCGCTGCGGAAGCATCCGGCGGCCGGCGCCGTACCGCACCTGACGCCTGCTCAGCTCGTCGACGATCTCGATCGCCTCGTACGGTGGGACGCGCCATCTGCGCGCTCCCCGCGGGACGACGAGACTCTCGGCCGGAGTGCTGAGCCCGGCCCACACGGCACGGTGGATCACCCGGGCCATCCGGGCGTCCCCCTTGAGGATCGACGCCGCCACCGGCTCCCCCTCGCTCGCCGATACGCGGGCGACCATGGACTCCACGGTGAGCTGCCGGGCGTCGATCTCGCCCAGCGCCGGCAGCACGTCGGCGATGTAGCGCAGAAACGATGCGTTGGGTCCGACGACGAGGACACCCTGACGGCTCAGCTGGTCGCGATGCGCATACAGCAGGTACGCCGCCCGGTGCAGCCCGACCGCGGTCTTCCCGGTGCCCGGGGCGCCCTGGACGCAGACTGTCTCATCGATCGAGGAGCGGACGATCTCGTCCTGCTCGGGCTGGATGGTCGCGACGATGTCGCGCATCGGGCCGACGCGCGGTCGCTCGATCTCCGACTCGAGGATCTCGCTGCTTTCGTGCTCCTCGCCCGCCAGCAGGTGCTCGTCCTCGAAGGCCGTCATCTGCCCGTGCGCGTAGCCGAAACGACGCCGTAACGCGACGCCGGAGGGTTGCTGACGGCTTGCGCGGTAGAACGCCCGGGAGATGTCGGCCCGCCAGTCGACGACCATGGGGTCGCCGTGCTCGTCACTGACGTGGCGCCGGCCGATGTAGAAGCGCTCACCGAGTCCGGCGGCGTCGTCGGCGCTGTAGTCGAGCCGGCCGAAGAACAGTGGGATGGTGGGGTCGTCCTCGAGGGCCTTCATCCGGCGCCACAACGCCGCTTTGAGAAACTCGGTCGAGACGGCGTCACCACCCATCGCGTCCAGTGACTCGGTCTTGTCCCGCATCCGACGCAGCGCCGTCCGGGCGGCCTGCAGATGCCGTCGTTCGTCGTCGAGGGGAGTCGGAACCTCCCGATGTGGGATCGAGACCGGCGGTTGGGTCATGCAAGCACCTCCGCGTTCGCCGTCGTCAGCGAGGTGGGGCCGGGTGAGATTACCAGCGATGTGCTCCGCGGTCACGCGGGTTTCCGCGCCGCGCCGGCCAGGACCGTAGGCTTTGGTGATGCAACCCGAGGGCGTGGGAACACCGACAACCACAGCAGTCGCGGACCGGATCCTCTCCGACCAGATCTCGCGGCAGTTCACCCTCGATCCCGCGGTGGTCCATCTCAACCACGGCGCGTACGGCACGGTCCCGCGGACGGTCCAGGAAGCACAGCGCCGGCTCCGCATTGCAGCGGAGGAGAACCCCCATCGCTTCCACAAGGTGGTCGCGCCCCAGGGCATCGCCGCGGCACGCGCTGTGGCGGCGGAGTTCCTCGGTCTCGAGGCCGACGCCGTCGTCCTGATGCGCAACGTCACCGAGGCCATCGCCACCGTTCTCGCCTCGCTCGAGCTGGGTAGTGGGGACGAGCTGGTCATCAGCGACCACGGGTACGGCGCGGTGCGACTGGCCGCGCAGGCGTGGTGCGAGCGGTCCGGCGCCAGGCTCGCGGTCGCCAAGGTGCCGCTGGACGGCGGTCCCGACGAGGCCGTGGCCGCGTTCGAGGCGGTGCTGAGCCCACGGGCCCGCCTGGTCGTGGTCGACCACATCACGTCGCCGACCGGGGTGGTCCTTCCTGTCGCGTCGCTCGCGGCGGCCGCGCGGCGTCACGGCATCCCGGTGTTCGTCGACGCGGCGCACGTGCCGGGCCAGCTCGAGTCGCACCCGGGGGACAGCGGCGCGGACTTCTGGGTCGGCAACTTCCATAAGTGGGCCTTCGCCGCCCGCGGGACCGCCGCGGTCTGGATCGCGCCCGCGTGGCGTGACCGGATCCATCCGCTCGTTCCCGGGTGGAATTCCGGACTGCCGTTCCCGCTGCCGTTCGACGCCCGGGGCACTGATGACTTCAGCGCCTGGATGTCCCTTCCGGACGCGTTGACCGCGTGGTCGGACCTGGGCGGCTGGGCGATCCCCGAACGCAACAGTGCGATGGTCGACGCTGGACTGGAGATGGTGAGCGCCGCCTTGGGCGTGGCGCCGGTCCGCACGGGGCTGGCGCCGGCCCCCGCGCTCCGCCTGCTTCCGCTGCCGCCGGGGATGGCAGCCGACCCTGCCGCCGCTGAGGACCTGTACGAGCGGCTCAGCCAGCAGTACAGCGTCGAGACTCTGGTGCAGGCGTGGGGTGGGCGGGGCTTTGTCAGGTTGACCGCACAGCTCTACAACACCGTCGGTGACTATGGGCGTCTCGCTGACGCTCTGGTTGCGCTGCGGCGGGGTTAGCCCCCGGCCCGCTCAGAGCCTGTGGACAGCAGGGCCGTTCTGTTAGGGTTCATCACTGACAGTGGCCAATCGTCACAATGCGGTAGCCCCCGGTCCCGGGCACCAGCTCGAGCTGGAGGTTTCGTGGACCGGGACAAGCAGCTTGCCCAGATCCTGGTCGAGTTCGCCGACACGCTGGGCTCGGAGTTCTCGATCCAGTCGATCCTGGACCATCTGGTCCAGCGCATCGTCGACATGCTGCCGATCACCGGCGCGGGCGTGATGCTGATGACCGAGCAGGACCTCCATTTCGTGGCCGCGTCGAACCAGGTCGTCCGGCGGATCGAGGGTTTGCAGAACGAGCTGCAGGAGGGGCCGTGCCTACAGGCCTACCAGGGCGGGGAAGCGGTCGCGATCGAGGACCTCAGCATCGACACACGGTTCCCGAACTTCTCGCCGCGCGCGTTCGCCGAGGGGCTGGCAGCGGTCTTCACATTCCCGATTCGGATCGACAGGCACCGGCTCGGCGCCCTCGACCTCTACCGGGACACCCGCGGCGGACTCGATCCAGAGGACATGGCCGCCGCGCAGGTTCTGGCCAATGTCGCGGCAGCGTATCTGTTCAACGCACAGGCTCGCAGTGAAGCGGCGGTGAACGTCGAGCAGCTCACCCACCGCAGCCTGCACGACCCACTGACCGGACTCCCCAACCGGGCCCTGCTCAACGAGCTGCTCGACCGTGCTGTCGCCCGGGCCCGGCGGTCGCGCAGGATGGCCGCTGTGCTGTTCGTCGATCTCGACGGCTTCAAGCTCGTCAACGACCAGTACGGCCACCAGCTCGGCGATCAGCTGCTGATCGCGCTGGCCACCCGGCTGACCAGGGTGCTGAGGTCGGGCGACACGCTGGCACGCCTCGCCGGCGACGAGTTCGTGATCCTGTGCGAGGACCTGGACACCTCAGCGGGAGCGGAGCTGGTGGCCAGGCGGATCGCTGCCGCCCTGGCCGAGCCGTTCCAGCTGGAGGGTCACACGCTGGCGATGACCGCCAGCGTGGGCCTGGCCTTCTCCGGCCCGGGTGAGGACATCCCGCAGACACTGTTGCGCGACGCCGACCTGGCGATGTACCAGGCCAAGCTCCGCGGTGGCGGCCACCATCAGGTCATCGACCAGTCCGCACGGGTCGAGGCGGACATGCGCAAGCAACTCGAGCGGGACCTGCGGACCGCCGTGCTGGGCGGACAGTTCCAGCTCGCCTACCAGCCGATCATCGCGGCCGAGAGCGGCGGGATGCTGGGCGTGGAGGCACTGTTGCGGTGGGAGCACCCGGACCGAGGGTGGGTGAGCCCTGACGTGATCCTGCCCATCGCCGAGCGCACCGGCATGATCCTCCCGATCGGGGAATGGGTTCTGGCCCGGGCATGTCAGGATCTGAAGGCCTGGCAGCATCTCTACGGGGACGCGGTGTCCCACGTC